>JBDHAI010000130.1:0-7282 GCA_039588155.1 Gemmatimonadota bacterium
AACGACGACGACCGTTTGCGTTGAGCGGGCGCCGTCCGCTTGCAAGGTGACCGTGAAGCGGCCAGGCGCGACGAACGGTCCGCGCTCGGTGATCGGGTGCGTCAACTCGGGTAGCGCGTCGGTTTCCGCCGTGTCCGGCTCGAAAGGTGGCGGCTCGTGCCGCAGATCCCAGCTGACCCGGTGGATGACGCCGGGCGAGCCGTCGACCGGGAGATCTCGCACGACATCGCCGTTCGAGTTCGTCACGACGATGGCGGCGTCGCTGGCCGCCCGGCTCAGATGGTAGCTCAAGATCGCCCCGTCCGTCGGGTTCTCTCCGGCGTAGGCGGCCTGCCCCCGATACGAAGTGTCCTTCCAGTACTGGAAGATGCGCGCCTCGCGTACCGGGAAGAGGTGCGCAGGAGAGGCCGCCACCTCGGCTGACCAACCGGTCAGCGGCGCCAGGTCGTCGAGAATCCAGAGGCTCCGGCCATGAGTCCCCACGATGAGATCATCGTCCCGAGGGTGAATCGCCAAATCATCGTACAGCGTGGTGGGCAGGTTCGATGTGAAGCGCGTCCAATTCGTGCCGGCATCGTTCGAGACGAACAACGCGTGCTCCGTACCCAGAAACAACAGGTCCGGCTCGCTCGGGTGCTCGAGGATGACGTTCACCGAGCCTTCGCGTGGCAGGCCGCGCACCAGCGGCGCCCAACTCACCCCGAAGTCCTCGGTCTTGAACACATACGGTGCCAGATCGCCGTCGCGGTGGGCGTCGAACGTCGCGTAGGCCACGCTCAACCACCTTGCCGATGCCACCACACGGCTGACATACGTCCCGTCCCGCACACCCCGGACGTTGCGCGAGACTTCCGCCCAGGTGGCGCCGCCATCCTGTGAGACCTGCAAGTTCCCGTCGTCGGTCCCCACCCAGATCACACTGGGATCGACAGGTGACTCCGCTATAGTGGTGATCTCCCCAAACGACGAGGTGCCGTCGTTCTTCGACAGCATGCTGTCAGCTCCGGCGACCCCCATGAGGCGGAGCGTGTCCCGGTCGATGCGCCGGGTCAGATCGTCGCTGCGCGCCCAGCTGACGCCGCGGTCACGGGAGATGAAGAGACGGTTGCCGCCCAGGTAGACGGTGCCGGGGTCGTGCTTCGACACCTGAAGTGGTGTCACCCAATCGAAGCGGTACGGCGGTTCGCCGGCGGGGGGAGCGGGCTGGATGTCGAGATGGTCGCCGGTCTGCGGGTCGAGCCGGACGATGGTGCCGTTCTGCGCGGTGCCGTACACGAAGCGATGCCGGGTCGGGTCGGCCTGGTGGTACATGCCGTCGCCGAACCCGATCTGCCACCAGTCGTCGTTGATGATCCCGATCCAGTGCCGCGTGCGGCTGGGACCCATCCACGAGTGGTTGTCCTGCATACCTCCATATATGTAGTAGGGATCGCGCATATCCGCGCCGATCGCATAGAACTGGCCGATGGGCAGGTTGTTGATGCGGATATAGGTCTCTCCGCGATCCCACGTCTCGTGCAGACCCGCGTCGCCGGCGAGATAAAAGTGTCGGGAGTCGTTGGGGTCGATCCAGAGCGCGTGGAAGTCGCTGTGCACACCTACATCGTAGGTCGGCCGCGTGGGCATCGTGCGGAAGGTGCGACCGCCGTCTTCGCTCCTATAGAACGACGTCGCCAACTTGTAGACGCGGTCTTCGTTCGTCGGGTCGATGTAGATGTGGCTGTAGTACATCGGCCGCTGGTTGAGGCGGTTCACCTTCTCCCAACTCGCGCCACCGTCCTCCGATCGATACGTTCCCGACTCGGTCGCGTGCTCGATCGTCGCGGCCAGCACGCGCGGGTTCGTCGCCGAGATGGCCAAACCGATTCGGCCCAGATCGCCCGCCGGGATCCCGTCCTCCAGCCTCTGCCAGCTACCCCCGCCGTCGGTCGTCTTGTAGATGCCACCGCCCGGACCACCGCCGTTGAAGCCCCAGGTACGACGCAGCCGCTGGTAGGCAGCGGCGTACAGTGTGTTGGGATCCGTGGGATCCATGACCAGATCCACCGCGCCGGTCAACGTGTCGACGAACAGCACCTGCTCCCAAGTCGCACCGCCGTCCGCCGTTTTGTAGACGCCGCGCTCGCGGCTGGGCGCCCAGAGGTTTCCGAGTGCAGCGACGAAAGCCAGGTCGGCCTCCTCGGGATGGACGACCACGCGCCCGATGTGCCGAGTGTTTTCGAGTCCCAGGTGCGTCCACGAGTCTCCACCATCGGTGGACCGATAGACGCCGTGCCCCCACGACGTGCTCTGCCGATTGTTCTGCTCGCCGGTGCCGGCCCAGATGACGTTCGGATTCGACGGCGCGATGGCCAGATCGCCGAACGTACTCACGAGCTGGTCGTCGAAGATCGGCGTCCACGTCGTTCCTTTGTTGGTCGACCGCCAGATGCCACCTGACGCGGTAGCCAGATAGATGGTGGACGGGTCGAAGCTGAGTGCCTCGACGTCATGGATGCGTCCGCCGGTGACCGCCGGGCCGATGGAACGGAAACGGAGCTCGCCGAGCAGCTCCGAGCTCATAGGTGCGGATTGGGCAATGGCCGTCGTGGGTGCCGTTACCGAGATGATGAGTAAGGCAAAGGCGACGGGCGCACGTGGGATGGCGGACATGGCCACCTCCGGTCTAGAGCTCTCGCAGTCCCTGGGTCAGTGCCGCGATGTGCTCGGGCGTCGTGCCGCAGCAGCCGCCAATCACCGTCGCACCCATTTTCTTCCAGCGTACAGCTTCTTCCAATAGTCTGGGCGGCGGGTACTCATCGGTGAAGTACCACTCGGGCGGGTCGAAGCGTCCGATGTGCGGGTAGAGGCCGCACGGCCCCTTGCGAGCGGCGACCAACTCCCGCAGGCCGGCGGTGGCGTCATCGGGCGGTATGCAGTTGACCATCACGACGTCGGGCTGGAGAGGAGCCAGGGACATCTCGGCATCCGCCAGCGTCTCTCCGGTGAACAGCACACCCTGCTCATCGCAGACGAAGCCGACCCAGCAGGGTAGACCGGCCTGGCGTACGGCCTCGAGTCCGATCTTCGCCTCGGTGACGCTGTTCACCGTCTCCAGCAGGATGAGGTCGGCCCCGGCCTTCTTCATCACCTCGGCGATCTCGCGGTACTCTTCACGCATCTCGTCGGTAGTGGGAGCGAGGTCGGGCCGGAAGCACCACTCGAGCGTGGTCACGGCTCCAGCGATGGCGATTGGGCGATCACCTCCAACGTTCTTGCGGGCCTCGTCCGCCAGTTCCACGGACGCGGCGAGCATCTCCGCAGCGCGGGTATCGAGCCCGGGCACGCCGATGTGATGCATGTGGGCCTCGTCGCGGAAGTGACCCAGGATGCTGCGGTGGGCGAGCTGGAACGAGTTCGTGGTGATGACGTCGGCGCCAGCGGTGATGTAGTCCTCGTGCAGACCTCGGATGGCATCGGGTCGATCGAGCACCTGATGGTCCGACCAGGTCAGGTCGCGTCGCAGGATTTCCGTGCCGATGCCACCGTCGAGGATGACCAGGCCACCGGCTCGTACGCGTTCGCGGATAGGGTCGTACTGGCTCACATGACCTTCCTCAGGGCACGGGTGTAGCTCGGATCGGTCCCGCAGCAACCGCCGATGATCCTGGCACCGGCGCCACGCCAGGCTCTCGTCTTCTCGACGTAGCGCTCGGGCGGCCAATCGTCGGACCGGCTGAAGCGGGGATGGAACTCGAACTTCCACGACGGTGGATCGAATTTCCCGACTTGGGCGAAGGCACCTACAGGTAACGTGGTCCCTTTGCGCAGCTTCTCGACTCCGAGGCCCGCGTCGTCCGGTGGCGCGCAGTTGACGAGCAACGCCTCCACTCCGAGGCCTGTCATCTCGCTCGCACCCTCTTCCAGCGGCTCGCCGCTCAGGATCTCGCCCTCCGGTCCCATCACGAAGCTGACCCAGACCGGCAGCCCGGTTGCGACTGCAGCCTCCGCCGCCGCACGCGACTCGGGGATGTTGTTCATCGATTCGAGGAGCAGAAGATCGACTCCTGCGGCGGCGAACCACGCGGCGATCTCCCGGTGCTCGGCGCGCGCCGCGGCCGCGTCGGGCGTCAGGTCGGGCCTGTAGCAGTGCTCCAGCGGCGCCATGACACCGGCAATGGCCACGTCTTTCCCGGCCCCGTCCCGCGCCGCCCGAGCTATCTCCACCGCTTTGTGTGTGAGATCGCGCGCTCGGGTTTCGAGACCTGGCGCGCCGATGTGACGGCGGTGATCCGGATTCCGAAATACGTTGAGGTAGATCCGGTCGTTGAGCTGGAACGTGTTGGTGCGGATCACGTCGGCGCCCGCGGCGATGTATTCTTCGTGCAAGGCCCCCACTTGCTCGGGGTCTGTCCGCAACCCGTGGCCACGCCAGCGCACACCGCGTCGCACCAGCTCGCTGCCCATCGCACCATCGAGCAGCACACCCGGGCCGCTCTGAAGCAGTTCTCTGATTCGATGATAAGCGGTCACGGTCGGCTCTTCGTTATGTGAATTTGAGCGGGCGATTGTGGCACCTAGTATGGGACGAGCGCGGGGCACGAGCAAGAGCGGATCGGTCCAGGAGATGGCCTGAGTTGCACCGGATATCTCATCTGTCGTACCCTATGTGTGACTGAAGGCCGCCTGAGCACGATTCCGAGGCGACCCTCGACGATGGTCCCGGTTGGAGGCCAACTGCATGATCGCACTCAAGCGACGCTACGTTATCAGCACAACGGTGGCCGTTGTACTCATCGGCGCCGCCTCCTGGGTCACGGGTGAAGCCTATTCCAGTATCCAGGCCAACCTGCTGGCCAAGCTGGGCCTGACCGCGGCCGGCATGGTGGTGGTAGCGGCCATGTGGATTCTGTTCGCCGTGGCCCGGCGCGAAAAGGCGGAGAGCGAGCGGCGGTATCGGGCGATCTTCGATCAGGCGGCCGAGCTGATGGGGGCGGCGACACCGGACGGCAAGATGATCGAGGTCAACAAGGTAGCCCTCGACATGCTGGGCCTGGAACGGACCCAGATATTGGGGAAACCGATCTGGGAGATACCGTGGCAACCGCATTCGTCTGCGTACCAGCAACGTCTCGCGAATCAGTTTCAGGGGGCCGTCGAAGGGGCGGCAGCGGGCGAGACGGTCCGGCAGTCCCATCGCTTGGTAGACCCGATCGGCAACGAGCGCGTTTTCGACTTCATCGCAACGCCAGTCAAGGACGACCGTGGGTCCGTCGATTTCCTCGCGGCACGAAGTCGAGATGTGACAGAGCGCGTGCGAGCTGAGGAGGCACTTCGCAGGAGCCGGCAGCGTTCGCAGGAGCTGTCGCGACGCTTGATCGAGGCGCAGGAGCAGGAACGCAGCCACATAGCGCGAGAGTTGCACGATCACGTGGGGCAGGCACTCACGGCCGTGAAACTCAATCTGGAAACGATCGAACGAGGCGGCGACGATCGCGCCATCTTCGAGCGGGTCTCCGACAGCAGGAACATCGTGGTGGAGCTACTGGAGGAGGTACGCACGTTGGCGCTGGAGTTGCGGCCGCCGATGCTCGATGACCTGGGGCTGGTCGCCGCACTGCGCTGGTATACGAACCGGCAGGCGGAGCGCGCCGGGTTTGGTATGGAGTTCCGGGCGCCAGATTCACCGGTCCAACTGGAGGACGAAGTCGCATCTGCTTGTTTTCGAGTGGCACAAGAGGCCATCACCAACGTCGTCAAGCACGCCAACGCTCAGCGTTTGTCTGTACAGTTGAGTCGCGAGGAGGACGATCTCGTGCTGACCGTCCGCGACGACGGAATCGGCTTCGACGCCAACGCGTTGAGCGAGGGACCGCCGGACCGGGCCAGCATGGGCACGATCGGGATGCAGGAGCGCGTATTTCTAGTCGGCGGCCGTTTGTCGATCGAATCGCAGCCCGGCAAAGGTACCACGGTGCAGGCGCGCTTTCCGCTCAAACGCAACGGTAACGGGAAAGCAGGACCCTGAGCCATGGCGATCAGAGTTCTGCTGGTTGACGATCACACCCTCGTGCGCGAGGGGCTGCGCGCGCTCTTGCAGCAGATCGACGGAGTGGAGGTCATCGCCGAAGCCGGCGACGGCCGCGAGGCGGTGGCGCTCACGAAGGCCAAACGTCCGAACATCGTCTTGATGGACATCGCGATGCCTGAACTCAACGGCCTCGAAGCCACGCGCCGCATCCGACAGCAGCATCCCGACGTCCACGTGCTGCTCCTGTCCATGCACAGCAACGAAGAATACGTCGCGGAGGCGCTCGCATCCGGAGCGGACGGCTACGTGTTGAAAGATGCCGGCGCCGCCGAGCTGGAGCTCGCCATTCAGGCGGTCGCTCGGGGCGAGTCTTATCTGAGTCCGGCCGTCGCCAAGCAAGTCGTTACCGGCCAGGTGCAACCTGGCGGCGAAAGCTCTACTGGCCTACAGCGGCTGACCCCGCGGCAGCGTGAGATCCTGCAACTGATCGCCGAAGGCAACTCGACCAAGGCGATCGCCCGCAAGCTCGACGTGAGCGTCAAGACGGTGGAGACTCACCGATCCCAACTCATGGACCGCCTCGACATCCACGATATCGCCGGACTGGTGCGCTATGCGATCCGCGTCGGGCTCGTGGCCCCGGATTAGCTGGCTCTAAGCGCTACGTGTAGCCCAACCCACGTTCCAAACTCACTCTCAGGCCTTTCCCCCCTGCCTTCTCAGGTTTCTCCTGATACGCCGCCGAGCTCGAGCAGACTAACCTTCAACACCCCCGAGAAGTCTGTTCTCCGCACTGGACTATGGATCGGAAGAATGACGCGGGATAAAGAGAGACGGGTTCCAGCCCGTGACGAGGGCACCTCGGTCCGGAAGCGGAAGGAAAAGATGGATGCAATGGCCGTACTGACAGTTCTGATTGTAGACGACAATCCCATCTACCTGCGGGCTGTGTCCGCTCTGCTGGCGAACAAGTCCGAGGTAGAGGTGGTGGGCTGCGCCCTGACCGGCGAGGAAGCCCTGGAGCTCAACAAGCTCCTGCGGCCCGAGCTGATTCTGCTCGACCTGAGAATGCCGGGCATGGGCGGGCTCGAGACTACCCGGCAGCTCAAGGCGCTACCGAGCTGTCCGCGGATCGCTATCGTGACCGCCGGCTGCGGCGAGGAGCACCGCAAGGCGGCCATGGCCGCGGGCGCGGATGACTTCATCTGCAAGGACCGGCTGACGTCCGAGCTGCGGCGCCTGATCGACGACTGGCACGCGGAGTTCGGGCAC
>JBDHAI010000131.1:0-7117 GCA_039588155.1 Gemmatimonadota bacterium
AACTCGTAACCACTCGCGACCCCTTTAAGCGTCGTTTGCTCCTCATCGAAGCTCTGAAATAGTGCGATCGTGCAGCGCCGCGTTGCCTCGAGATCGTCCAATAGCTCCGTCAGCGATCGTTGGCCCGCGTTGGAAGCCTGCGCCCAGTCGTCCTGCTCCATCGAGGGGAGATGTGCGGGATCGCCTCGCGCGAAGCTGAGCGCGCGATAGGCAAAGACCCTCTCCGTATCGATCACGTGACCGATGACCTCCTTGATGCTCCACTTGCCCGGCGCGTAACGATAGTTGGCCTGCTCCTCACTCAGTCCGCCCAGCACTTCTAGGGTCTGCCGAAGGCCGCTCTTCAGGAAGTCGATCACCTCGCCCCCCGGGACCTTATCGATGTAGCGCCAGTAGTATTCGAAACATTCGGGCTGCGCGGGGCGACCGATCATGCTTGACCTCCTTGGTCTATTCGGGAGATCGTGGAATCTGATCATCCTGGATTCACTTCGCCAGGGGACACAGGGGCCGTGGCCTTGCGGTTTTCGCGCCAAGTCCGCACCGTTGTGCCCTCAAATCACCTCTGGAGGAATGATATGAGCTTTGCCGCGTATGTAGCTGTCGCACGAGGTCCTTTTCTGCTGCTCCCCATTACGCTCGTAGCCGTCGGCACAGGGGCGGCGGCTTACTTGGGGATGCACGACTGGATGCGCGCCGGGTTGGCGCTGCTTGGGATGCTCGGCGTTCACGTCGCTGTGGACGCGTTCAACGAGGCCAGCGACTATCGCCGCGGGATCGATCTCAACACGCGGCGAACACCGTTCAGCGGTGGAAGCGGGACTTTGCCCGCCGGCAAGCTCAGTTACAGGCAGGCTTTCGCGATGGGGCTGATTGGTGGCGCCGTCGGAATTGCTGTGGGCATCTATTTCCTGACCGTGGTGGGGACAATCTTGATCCCCATCTTGGCCGTCGGAGCGCTGGCGGTGTTCGCTTATACCACTCTACTGGCACGCTCCTACGTCGGCGAGTTTTTCGCCGGTCTCGGGCTCGGTGCCTTTCCGGTGATTGGCACGACGCTCGTTCAGACCGGTGGCTACGAGGCGGTATCTATAGCCGCTTCGATCCCCGCCTTCTTCATGACCTTCAATCTCTTGTTGCTGAACGAATTCCCGGACGAGGAGGCGGACCGTGCCGGCGGCCGTCGCAACCTGGTACTGCTGCTCGGGCGCCAGAAAGCGGCCTGGGTTTATGCACTCTGTGCGTTCGCTGTCCCCGTAACTCTCATCGCCGCCGTCTACCACCATCACCTGCCGACCTGGGCGCTGATTGCGATCGCTCCCAGCCTGCTGTTCTTGGGCAAGCCTCTGCGCTGGGCCCTAACCGCAGCCCAGGATCCGGTTCCCATACCGGCGCTTGGGTCCAACGTGATCTGGAACCTGAGCACCAACTCAGTGCTTGCCATCGCCCTTTTCCTGGCCTGAAGCGAATGGGATCACGCGATCTTGCGCCTCCGTACGCGTCCGCTACGTTCTTCGTAGCCCCGAGTTTTCCCCAACTATCAGGTCCGCGCGCGGTGTACATACCGGCGCGATGGGCCCGAATCATGATTTCGCCGACACTCGAGACATTAGCGAGGTAAGAATGAACCGAGCATCCACGACACTGCTGGTAGCCGCTATCACCTGCCTCATCGCAGCCAGTGCCTGCGCGCCTGGCGAGAGTGCCGATGTCGAATCGGCGCTCGCGACGATCACGACGGAGGATCTTGTTCAGCACATCGAGATTCTCAGCGCTGACGACTACGAGGGCCGGCTTCCAAGCACACCTAGCGAAGAGAAGACGCTCGAATACCTGAAGGCCGAGTTCGAGAAATTGGGGCTCGAACCGGGGAACGGGGACAGCTGGTTCCAGGAAGTGCCTCTCGTATCGATCACGGCCGATCCCAACATGACACTCAACGTGAGCCGTGACGCGGGCCGGCGAACCGTAACCGATTCGTACAGCTACGGCGGCGAGATCATGGCGTGGACGACGCGCGTCGTTCCCCATGCCGATGTGGTCGACTCGGAGATGGTCTTTGTCGGGTACGGTATCGTGGCGCCCGAGTATGGCTGGGATGACTACGCCGGTGTCGATGTCAGGGGTTAGACCGTTGTCATCCTGGTCAACGATCCGGGCTTCGCCACAAAAGATCCAGACCTCTTCACGGGCAACGCGATGACCTACTACGGTCGTTGGACCTACAAGTACGAGGAAGCGGCCAAGCAGGGCGCAGCTGCCGCCTTCATCGTCCATGAGACCGAGCCCGCCGCCTACGGCTGGGACGTGGTCGAGGGAAGCTGGTCCGGCCCGCAGTTCGACATGGTCGCTGAAGACAACAACATGTCTCGCGTGGCCGTCGAGGGCTGGCTCACACTCGAGAGTACCAACGCGATATTCAAGCTGGCTGAGAAAGAATTCGCCCAGTTGAAGACAGCGGCGCTCGAGAGCGATTTCCAGGCCGTGCCGCTGGGTGTGCGCGCGTCGATCAGTATCGAAAACACCATTCAGCGTTCGACCTCCAATAACATGCTCGCTCTCTTGCCCGGCAGCGATCGGGCCGACGAGTACGTCATCTACCTCTCGCACTGGGACCATCTCGGTCGGGATCCCAACTTGGAAGGCGATCAGATCTACAACGGCGCACTCGACAACGCCAGCGGCACTGCGTCTCTCATCTCGCTGGCCAAGGCTTTCAAGTCACTCGACACACCACCCGGCCGGTCGATTGTCTTCATCCCGGTGACGGCCGAGGAACAAGGCCTCCTGGGCTCCGCCTTCTACGGCGAGAACCCCGTTTATCCGCTCGAAAAGACCGTCGCCGCCATCAACATCGATGGCCTCAACATCTACGGGCGGATGAACGACGTCGTAGTCGTTGGCCATGGAGCGTCCGAGCTCGATGACTATCTCGCCAGGGCCGCCAAGACTCAGGGCCGTACCGTCGTGCCCGACCCCGACGCGGAGAAGGGCTACTATTATCGCTCCGACCACTTCTCACTGGCGAAACAAGGTGTGCCCGCGCTCTACACCGACACGGGCGACGACCACGTCGAGTACGGTGTCGAGTGGACGCGCCAGAAGAAGGATGATTACACCGCCAAGAACTACCACAAACCATCGGACGAGTACAGCGAAGATTGGGATCTGAGCGGTGCCGTGGACGACATCCAACTCTGGTTCCTCGTCGGGTACTGGATCGCCAACGAGTCGACGTACCCGAGTTGGAAGGAAGGCTCGGAGTTCAAAGCCAGGCGCGATGAAATGATGCGTGCGACGGGAACGTATTAAAGGCAGTGCCGGCAGTCTCGTCTCGAGTAAGGGCGACGAGTCACTGAGTAGCGAGTCGTGGGTGGGCTGCTTCCGCTCACGACTTACTACTTACTTCTTACTTCTTGCCCGCAAACCTACCCCTGTATACGTCGGCGCGGCTTGTAACGCACGTGTATCTCCGTCAGTGCGTCCGGAACCAGCTTGCTGGTGCGCGCCTCCATGACCTGCAGCGAAGGAGTGGTGCGTCCGGACTCGCCGAATGGGTTGAACTCGTCCAGCCCAAACCAGAAATAGTGCGACGAAAGGTACGTGGTGTGGCTCCAGCCACCCAGATTCTCCATGTAGAAATCGACGACTCGGCGGACCGGGTCCGTCGTGAACAGGATGACCACGGGGAGCGACTCTGTGGTTTTCCCTCCCTTGACCCGAGTCCTCGGCGGGATGGTCTGAATCACCAGCGCGCCAGGATAAGCTGGCGCCTCCACCTCGCCCATCGTCGGTATCTCGGCCGCTTTGACCGTACGGATCTCGATCTGCAGGAAAGCGTCGTTCGTCGGCTCGCTGGGAACGGCGGCCTTAGGTGCGTAAGGCCTGCTCTGGCCCGGGGCCTGGCCGCTGTTGGCAAGCAAGAATGCGGTGACAAGACCGAGAATAAGAGCGTATCTCATCGTGTATCAAGGTTAGACAGCCGGCTCACAATTGCAACGCCGACGCCGAAATGGAACACCGTGCCTCTCTTCTACGTCATACTAGGTAGAAGCACGGCCGCTAACGAGCTGGGCAACCGCCATGTTCAAGACCTGCATCTACTGTAACCGCAAGCTTGGCGACAACCAAGTCGTCGAGAATTTCCCCGTCGGCCGCCGCCTCGCCTTCGATCAGCAGAAGGGCCGGCTTTGGGTGATCTGCGAGCGCTGTCGCCGTTGGAACCTCTCGCCGCTCGACGAGCGCTGGGAGGCGATCGAGGAGTGCGAGCGTCAGTTCCGCGGTTCCTCGAGTCGATTCTCCACCGACAACATAGGCCTGGCTCGGCTGCGGGAAGGCTTGGAGCTGGTCCGTATCGGCCGCCCGCAGCGCCGCGAATTCGCCGCCTGGCGCTACGGAAAGCGGTTCCTCAGGCGCCGCATCCGGCAGCTCGTCGAGGTCGGCGCCAAGATCGCCGCCGCCGGGGCCATGGCCACGTTCGGCGTCTACGTGGTCGCTCCCCTCTTCGCCCAGCAAGAGGACAGGGTCATCGCTCGCGTGAAGTCTGAGGATGGACGGCGTCTGAGCATCACCTTGAAGGATGCCAAGAAGGCGAAGATGATCCAGTCAGCGGATCGGCCGGACGGGTGGTATCTCAGTGTGCCTTACCGCACTCAGGAGCGCAATTGGGGAATTCTCGGCCGCTATGGAAAAGGGAAGGCCAAGACCGAGGAGTTGGAGGGTGGGCCCGCGATACGCGCCGCGGGCCGCATGCTCCCGAAAATAAACGCCTTCGGCGGATCCAACTCGCAGGTGAAGGACGCGGTCACGCTCATCGAGGAGGCACGAGGCCCCGATCGATTCTTCGCTGCGGCTTCCGCCCAGCCGGGAGATCAGAAGGCCGGCTTCTTCTTCCCGGTCGATGCGACGCGTATCATTAAGTTCGATGCGACGGTGCGGCTGGCTCTGGAGATGGCCGCCCACGAAGAAACCGAGCGCCGCGCTTTCGAGGGCGAGCTGGCGTTTCTGGAGGAGGCATGGCGTGAGGCCGAGGAGGTCGCCGCCATCGCCGACCGGCTGCTCATCCCCGAAAGCGTAGAGAACTGGATCCAGGAGCAAAAGCGGAGGCTGTCCCGATCAAGGGATGGCAACGCGTAGCTCGCGTAATGTTCAAGACCTGCATCTACTGTAACCGAAATCTCGGCGGCAACGAGACCGTCGAGAACTTTCCCGTCGGTCGTCGCCTCGCCTTCGATCAGAAGAAGGGCCGGCTCTGGGTCATCTGCGAAAAGTGCCGACGCTGGAACCTTTCGCCGCTCGAGGAGCGCTGGGAGGCGATCGAGGAGTGTGAGCGCAGCTTTCGCGATACCCGTCTGCGCTATTCCACCGAGAACGTCGGCCTGGCACGCGTCAGAGAAGGCCTGGAATTGGTCCGCATCGGTCGACCTCTGCGTCCGGAGTTCGCGGCTTGGCGCTATGGTAAACAGTTCATCCGGCGCCGCAGTCGAGAGATCGCTCGTGCTACTCTCCATGCCCTCGCCTACACACTCACCTCGTTCGTTACGCTGCCGCTGTTCTTTCTGAGCGACGAGAACTCGCGAGTCGTCGCGCGAGTCCGTGACGAGAAGGGGATACGACTGCCGATAGTGCGGAAGGATCTCAAGGAACTAGAGCTCGCCTCCGACGACTCGCCCAGCGGCTGGTCTCTCATCGTTCCCTATCGGGCGCGAGAGCAATTCGGCTGGTTGCGCAAGGCGCGCGGGCGTGGTGTGCGGGTTCGGAAGCGACTGGAAGGCTCCACCGCGGTCCGCGCCGCAAGCCACATCCTTCCGACCATCAACGTCGCCGGGGGACGCGAGTCACAAGTGAGGGAGGCCGTAGGGATCATCGAGGAGATCGGTGACCCCGAGCGGCTGTTCGCCCGGATACCCGAGGTCGTCGGCCAGTCGCGCCTCACGCTGATGAGCGCCGAAACCCGACTGGCGCTCGAGATGGCCGCGCACGAGGAGGCAGAGCGTCGCGCGCTGGAAGGTGAGCTGGCCGCTCTGGAGGCGGCCTGGCGTCAGGCCGAGGAGATCGCGGCCATCGCCGACCGCTTGCTCATACCGGAGAGCATCGAGGGCTGGGTGAAAAGGGAGAGAAAAGAGAAAGCCTGAGCCGCCGAATCGCGCCTACGTGACCCCGCCACCTGAATTCCCGCCTTTGCCCTTCTGCTTGTTTCGCTTCGAGTGATCCGGCGGACCGGAGCCGGGAGGCACAGGCGGCCCTTTTGGAGGACGCGCCGTCGCTCTGCCAGGCCTGCCCGTGAACTCACTGAAGCGCCCCCGTCCAATCATGTTGCCGATTGTCCCCGCGGCATCGATCGGCGACTGGCCCTGTCGCATCAAGCCGCGGACCGCTCCCGGGATCAACAACATCTCGTCGGTGCTGTGCTGGTGCTCCAGTGCACCGTTGACGACACCGTAGGCGTTGTCTACCGGCACGCCCGCTTCCAGTAGATCACCCATGACCACCAAGGGCACAGCGATGTCATCCCAGCGCTGCTGGGCCATCGTCCGGACCGTCTGCGGAGGGATGCCACGCCTCAGCGCGTCGGCACCGGCGACGACCTCGCTCGCGCCGCGCGTGACGCCGAGCAGCTGCCGCGAGTCCTGCAGCCGCGTTGCGTAGGCTGAAAGGGCGGCCATCACTCGGTTCCCCGGCACGCCCTTCGCCGCGCCCTCCAACGCCTTATCCAGCAACGGCGCGGTGGGCGTTCCAGCCTCCTCCGCGTCCGCTAGCAGGCCCTCGATTTGGACGGCCTCGGCGGGGTAGGCCTGCCGAATGCGCTCCAGGCTCGCGTCCTGTGCCGCTAAGGTGGTCGGCAAGGCGCTGAGGAGGAGCAACCAAACGATTTTGCGCGTATTCACAATTCCTGCCCTCGAGACTCGCACTGATTCGCTCTTAGTCATCATCCTGTAGACGAATCCGACTACCTTCGGGTCACCGCTCGGGAACGACCAACGTCGCGTTCGCTCGACCGAAGTCGTCCGTGACTCGGCCCGGAGCGTCGTTCGGTACGTACCACTCGCCATCGACGAGGAAACCGAAATGATAAAAGCCGGGTTCGACCGGCACGACGGCGACCCAGACGTTTCCT
>JBDHAI010000132.1:0-5570 GCA_039588155.1 Gemmatimonadota bacterium
CAACGAACCCACCCACGTGGTGCTGCCGTTACAGGATGTACTGCATACGTTCCAGAAGGGGCACCGGATCATGGTGCAGATCCAGAGCACCTGGTTCCCTCTGGTCGACCGCAACCCGCAGAAGTACGTGGACAACATCTTCCAAGCGGAGGAAAAGGACTTCGTCACGGCGACTCAAAGGGTCTACAGATCCAGCCGCCACCCTTCCCAGCTGCGGGTCGGAGTGCTGCCGCACTGACTCAGGCTCGGAAGCTCTTGGTCCGAGCACCGCGAGTCTCCTAGCTAGCTGGAACCGCGCGACTCGCGTTCCGCCGGGGCAGGGAAGGACTGAGGGGACGCTCGAGTCGACACGACCAGGTGGCACAGACCGCCCTCGGCGGCCCGCATTCCCACCAGCCCCGTCTTCTCCAGCAAGCGGATCATTCGCGTGTTCTCGCTGAGCAGCCAGGCGTCAAAGCGTTCGATACCTTCCGCGCTGGCCACGAGCATCAGGTGCTTGAGCAGCAGGGTGCCGATCCCACGTCCGTGCTCGGCGTCCTCGACCGTGATCGCGATCTCGGCCTGATCGTCCGGGCCGTCGGGGGCGCAGGCGTACCGCCCCACGCCGACGATGCGGCTCGTGCTGTCCCGCGAGAGCACGGCCACGAGCGCCGCCCGGCGATGGAAGTCGAGCTCGGTGAGGTAGACCAGGTCCTCGCCGGTCAGGCGCTTTTTCACTCCCAGGAAGCGATAGTACACCGTGTCCGGGCTCAAGCGCTCGAAGTGCTCGCGTAGCGCCTGCTTGTCGTCCGCACGGATCGCCCGGATGTGTACGGCCTCGCTGTCCAGAAGGAGTTCGTTCGCGGTGTAATCTCGAGGATTCGTCATATCAGCGACGGGGCTTTTCCCACGCTTGTAACAGCTCGACCTTGTGGCTAGATAAGATAGCCAAGGGATGTCGTCATTGAAGACCCGACGCGGGCCGGCTTGCGCGTCATTCAGAGGGGAAGTCTAGATGAAAGCCACAGCGGAAATTCAGGTGATTCCTATCGGGTCCGGCGTGTCCGTGCGAGAAGAGGTCAAGCGCGCGCACTACATACTGGAGGGCGCTGGCCTCAACGCCACCCTGCACGCGAACGGGACGAACCTGGAGGGTGAAATGCGCTCGATCTTCGAGGCCGTAGAGAAGATTCACGAGACCCTGCACGCCGAGGGCACCGTGCGCATCGCCACGTTCATCAAAGTCGCGACGCGCACCGACAAGGACCCGAGCCTCGCCGGCAAGCTGTTCTAGCGCTCGGGCGCGCCCGCGCGCGCCGCCGACCGCGGCCGACCGCCCACTCTGCGCTCAGAGCACGTTGAACGGGTACTCCGGGTGCCGCAGTTCCTCTTCGCTTCTCCGGCTTTCGTGCAGCTTGGCCTGCGCCGCCGCCAGTCGCGCGATGGGCACCCGGAAGGCTGAGCAGCTGACGTAGTCCAATCCCACGGTGTGACAGAAATGGATGCTGCCAGGGTGCCCGCCGTGTTCGCCGCAGATCCCGACCTTGAGATCCGGCTTCACGGCGCGGCCTGACTGCACAGCCATCTTCATTAGCCGCCCCACACCCTGGATGTCGAGAGCCTCGAACGGGTTCGCAGGCAGTACGCCCATTTCGACGTATGCGGGCAGGAACTTCAGCTCGGCATCTTCCCGCGAGAACGAGAAGGTCGCCTGTGTAAGATCGTTCGTCCCAAAGGAAAAGAACTCGGTGGCCTCAGCGATCGGGGCAGCCCTCACGCAAGCTCTCACGGCCTCGATCATCGTGCCGAACTTGAAATCGAGTTTGAGTCCATACTCGCGTTCGACGCCCTCACGAACCTCGGCTACTAGCCGGTTCACACGGATCAACTCGTTCGGCTCGGTGACCTGGGGAATCATGATCTCGCAGATCGCGTCGACGCCCTCCTTCGTCAGCTCGGCCAGCGCCTCGAGAATCGCCCCGATCTGCATCTTGTACAGCTCCGGTACCGTGAGCCCCAGGCGCACACCGCGGTGGCCCAGCATCGGGTTGACCTCCGAGATGTCGCGGACCTTGTGAAGCAATGCTTCCTTCTGCTCGATGAAATCGTCGATGACCAGCTTGCCGTCGGACGTCGGGCGACCGAGCTCCTCGATAGCCGGAAGACTCTCTTTGAGGGAAGGCTCGATGACCGCGTCAATGCTGCCCGTCCCTGCGTTCCCATCGGCCAGACGGTCACGCGCCCGCTTCAGGCTACCGATCTCCAACAGCAGCGATTCGAGCGAGGGAAGGAACTCATGTAGCGGCGGATCCAGAAGACGGATGGTGACGGGGTAGCCTTGCATCGCCTTCAAGATCGCCTTGAAGTCCGCCTTCTGCACCGGGCGCAGCTTGTCGATCGCCTCCTGACGCTCGGTCGCCGTTTGCGCGAGGATCATGTCGCGGACGATGGGAAGGCGATCGGCGGCATTGAACATCCGCTCAGTACGGCAAAGGCCGATGCCCTGGGCGCCCATCTCTCGCGCCTTGGCTGAATCCTCGGGCGTGTCGGCATTGGCACGGACACCGAGGGTGCGAGTCTCATCGGCCCAAGCGAGGATCGTCTTCATCTCCGGACCGAATTCCGGTTCAACCGTCGGAACCTCGCCCAAGTAGACGTATCCCGTGCCCCCGTCGATGGTGATGACCTCGCCCTCGGTGATCGGCCGTTCGTTGACGATCGCCACCTTGTCCCGGTCGTTGATCAGTATCTCCTCGGCGCCCACCACGCAGGGTTTGCCCATCCCTCGAGCGACTACGGCCGCATGCGATGTCTTGCCGCCCCGGCTCGTCAAGATGCCCCTGGCCTGAAAGAAGCCATGGATGTCCTCGGGCTTCGTCTCTTCTCGCACCAGGATCACCGCCTCTCCCGCACGGCCCATTCTCTCCGCCTCGTCAGCGTCGAAGACGACCTTGCCGGACGCCGCGCCGGGAGAAGCCGGTAAGCCTCCGGCGATCGGCTCGGCTTTGCTGCCCGGGTCGATGCGGCGATGAAGTAACTGCTCGAGATGATCGGGGCTGATTCGTAGTAGCGCGTCCTCTTTGGTCAACAGCCCTTCCTCGACCATGTCCTGACTCGTCTTTACGAACGCCGTGGCGTTCATCTTTCCGTTTCGAGTCTGGAGCATGTAGAACTCGCCGCGCTCGATGGTGAATTCGAAGTCCTGGACCTCGTGATACTGCTCCTCCAGTGTGTGCCGGACTTCTTGTAGTGCCGGCCATACTCTCGGCATCTCCTGCTCGAGCTGCGCGATCGGTTTCGGCGTCCGTATGCCGGCAACGACATCTTCGCCCTGGGCATTGGTGAGGTACTCACCGAACAGCACATTCTCTCCCGACCCCGGGTCGCGCGTGAAGGCGACACCGGTCGCCGAATCGTCGCCCATGTTGCCGAAGACCATCGTGCAGATGTTTACGGCGGTCCCATCGGCCATCTGCGGAGTGATCTTGAATTCCCGACGATAGTCGACCGCTCGCTTGCCCATCCAGGAGCGGAACACCGCCTCGATGGCCAGCCCGAGCTGCTTAGCCGGGACCTGCGGAAAATCCACACCCAGGTCCTCGCGGATGACTTGCTTGTAGTCGACACACATCGAGCGGAGCGCCTCCGCTGTGAGCTCGAAGTCGAAGGTCGCGCCGTGTTTCTGCTTCGCCTGCTCGAGGATCTCCACGAACCGGCGCTCCTTCGCCCCCATCGCGATCTCGCCGAAGGCCTGGATGAGACGGCGGTAGGCGTCGTAGGCAAAGCGTGGATTGCTGGTCGCCTTGCCGAAGCGCTCAACGACCTCATCGTTCATGCCGAGGTTGAGGATCGTGTCCATCATGCCGGGCATCGACAGCGCTCCGCCGGACCGAACCGATACGAGCAGTGGATTGGAGGGATCGCCGAATCGCTTCCCCGTCTTCTCCTCGAGCTCCTCCATGCTCGATTCTATCTGCTGCATTAGACCGTCGGGGAGGCGCTTCCCGTTGTTGTAGTACTGTCGGCAAGCCTCAGTCGTAATCGTGAAACCGGGAGGCACGGGCAAACCGATCTGGGTCATCCGTGCCAGGCCGGCGCCCTTGCCGCCCAATAGTTGCTTGTCGCTGCTGTCTCCCAGCTCGAACGGAAAAACGTACTGTTGCGCTCCCATGAAATCCTCTCTGCGTTCGCGAATCGACGGCCGAGCATGCCGCACCGATAAGCTTCGCCCGACCTGCGGAAAACCGGGCTAAGGATGAAGGCAATTCGTACGCTTCGCAATCCTCAAAGACCAAGGGGTTCCTCCAGGGTCCAGGCTCGTGCAGAGATGCGGCCTCACTTGACCTGGCTGGGGTCGCCCGGCTAGCGTCAAGTGATCACTGCAAGTCCGAAGGGCGAGCCCGAGCTCGTCGGCACCGGGGGGCAGGGGATTGAGAACGCTTCTGCAAGTTGAACGCGGCACGATCGTGCATTTCGGTAAATGGATCGCTGCCCTCGTCGCCGTCGCTGCCGTGCTCTGGTTGGCGGCAAGCGGTATCGGTCAACCTGACATCTCTTTGGCTTACAACGGGCCGGTCGCCGACTGGCCGGCGTACGGCGGAGATCCCTACGGCACTCGCTACTCCCCGCTCACTCAGGTCACCCCGGAAAACGTCGAGCATCTCGAAGTGGCCTGGACCCATCGCACGGGTGATGTGTCCGATGGCTCCCGCTACACCCGCAAGAGCTCTTTCGAGGCCACGCCGATCCTCTTCAACGGAACGCTCTACGTCAGCACACCGTTCAGTCGAATCATCGCTCTCGATCCCGAGCGCGGCGTGGAGCGCTGGAGCTACGATCCACATATCGATCTGAGTACGCGCTACTCCGAGTCGCTGGTCTCACGCGGCGTGGAGGCGTGGGAGGACCCATTGGGCAAGGAGGGAGATCTCTGTTCCCGCACGATCTTTTTTGGGACGCTGGACGCTCGCCTCCTCGCCCTGGACGCCGACACCGGCGAACCCTGCCCGCGCTTCGGAGACAGCGGCACGGTCGACCTCAAAGTAGAGGTTGGCCAGGTTGAGACGGGTGAGTACGAGGTCACATCACCGCCTGTCGCGATCGGAGACGTCGTCGTGGTCGGTTCTGCGCAGGGCGACAACCGTCGCGTAGAGCTCGAAAAGGGTGACGTTCGCGGCTTCGACGCCCGCACGGGTGAGCTCCGCTGGACCTTTCAGCCCATCCCCCGCAGCCCGGAACGCCCCGGATGGGATAAATGGCAACCCGAAAGCGCCCGCAGGACGGGGGCGGGGAACGCCTGGGCGCCCCTCTCCTCGGATCCCGAGAGGGATCTTGTCTTCGTTCCGACAGGCAGTGCCTCGCCTGACTTCTACGGCGGCGAGCGGCCGGGCGACAACACGTTCGCGAATTCCGTCGTCGCGCTACGCGCGGCCACGGGAGAGCTGGTCTGGCACTACCAGGTCGTCCATCACGACCTCTGGGACTACGACGTCGCTTCGCAGCCGACAGCATTGACCCTTCGTCGGAACGGAGAAGAGGTGCCGGCTGTGGTTCAGGCGACGAAGATGGGCCATCTCTTTTTCCTGCATCGC
>JBDHAI010000132.1:5603-12675 GCA_039588155.1 Gemmatimonadota bacterium
GAGGAGCGCCCCGTACCGGCCTCAGATGTCGAGGGTGAACAAGCCTGGCCAACCCAACCGTTTCCGCTTCAACCGCCACCCTTACTGCCCGAACTGATGACCCCGGACTCGGCTTGGGGACTCACGCCGTGGGACCGCGGCAAGTGCAGAGCGAAGATGGAAGGCCTCAGATACGATGGGATCTTCACCCCGCCGAGTCTGCATGGCACGCTGGAGTATCCCAGCATGATTGGCGGCGCCAACTGGGGCGGTGTCGCCGTGGACCCCGAACGACGAATCCTCGTCGTCAACGTCAATCGCTTCGCCAGCTGGGTTCGCCTGATTCCGAGAGAGGACTTCGACTCCGCTCGACGCGCCGACGACGCGGAAGGAGACTTCACGGCTCAAGCGGGAACGCCGTACGGGATGAATAGGGAAAGCGGCTTCGTGGGGCCCTTCGATGTACCCTGCACGCCCCCACCCTGGGGCAAGCTCGTCGGCATCCGCATCGACACCGGTGAGTTAGCTTGGGACGTACCGTTGGGGACCATACGCGATATCGCCCCGCTGCCGCTCTCGATCGACTGGGGTACGCCGAGCCTCGGCGGTCCCATCGTCACCGCCAGCGGTCTCGTCTTCATCGGCGCCGCAATGGATGATTATTTGCGAGCTTTCGATGTGCGGACGGGAGAAGAGCTCTGGAAGGGCCGCCTGCCGGCTGGGGGACAGGCTACACCGATGACCTACCGACTGGGACCGGATCGCAAGCAGTACGTCGTGATCGCTGCCGGCGGACACGCGGGGCTGGGCACGACGCTGGGCGACTACCTGGTGGCGTTCGCTCTCCCAGACTGACTAGTCCTCACCTCGCGCCTTGTACGCCTCGCGGGCGACGGGCTCGGCTTGTTCACAATCCTCGCAGTCCGATCCCATCTCCTCGCACGGAACTCCGTCGGCCTGAGACTCCTGACACGGCGGCCCACCCGTATCGACGTACTCGTCCGGCTTCGCCCGTTCCTCGTTCTTTCCCTTGTCCATGGTTCCTCACCAGGGCTGGATGCACCCGCCGACCTAACGATTTCGCGCCTAACCGAACAAAGCAGAATCTAGGCCCTTCTGGCCCAGCTGGCAAAGCCGGCGCCAGCCAGCCGGCCACGGGCAGCGCCCTGACTCGGCGTCGCGAAACACCGCCGTGGCAACCTGTCCTTCCGGGTCTCAGTTAGGGTGAGACAGGACACCCCGCGGGTTGGGCCGTGCCGAGTGGTCTCCGGTTGCAGAATCCCCATAACACGTTGTGTGCCTTAGCGTTAAGGAGTTCATCCGCCGCCGCCCTCGAGTGGCACGGAAAGCGCGAACCGGAGTGGCGGGTGAATGCTTCTGGAGGGGTGGTGTAGCCATATAGTTAACTAGGTTTACTATTTTCCTAGTTGATCATAGAACCGGGATCTTTGCCTTCCATCGCCCCTCCAGGACGGCAATAAAGGATCCCAGCCATGACAGCGACCAGTCGCGTGCAGTTGATCCAGGACGTCCTGGGGAGCGCGCACATCTTCTCCTCCGCTGTCAACGACCTCATGCAGGAGCGGCTGCAGGCCGTCATCGGCGAGCAGCTGACCTTCTCACAGCTCAAGCTCCTCAAGCTCGTCGATCGAACCGAGGCCTACAACATCAGCCAGGTGGCCGACTTCCTGGGGGTGAGCAATGCCGCCGCCAGCAAGGCAGTGGACCGTCTGGTGAGGCGCGGCCTGCTGGTGCGCTCGGAAGCCGAGGGCGATCGGCGGGCCGTCGAGCTGTCGTTGACGGAGGCAGGACAGCGCATCCTGGACGAGTACGAAGTGGTGACGGCCGAGGCGCTCGAGCAGATCTTCGGCCAGTTCTCAGCCGATGGTTTGCGGCAAACAGCGGATCTCCTCGACAAACTCTCGCTCAGCCTTGTGGATGAAGGCCGAACGAAAGAAGAGGAAGCTTGTTTCCGTTGCAGCATCTACTTCCGTGATAAGTGCCTGCTTCGAGTAAAGAGCGGGCGTTTGTGTCATTTCCATCTGCGTCGTAATCGAGAAGAAGAGTCAGGACTCGCCGATAACGGCTACGGCTCAAGGCGTGACTAAGGTGTCACGGTGAAGGCGGAAAGAACCAGGAGAGCGGACAATGTCGCTTGAGAAGAAGCTCCCGATGGGAAACGGCGGACCGCGCATCGGCGTCTACGTTTGTCACTGCGGCACCAACATCGCGGGAACGATCGATGTCGAGGAGGTCGCGAGGTACGCTTCCGAGCTCGACGGGGTCGAGATCGCCCGGGACTACAAGTACATGTGCTCTGATCCCGGGCAGGAGTTGATCAAGCAGGACATCCGCGACAACGGCCTCGATCGCATCATCGTCGCTTCGTGCTCGCCGTCACTGCACGAGAAGACGTTCCGCGATGCGACCGCCGGCGGCGGTGTGAACCCCTTCTACTTCCAGATGGTCAACATTCGCGAGCACGACTCGTGGGTGCACACGGATATCGAAGCGGCGACCGCGAAGGCGAAAGACCTGATCCGAGCAGCGGTACGTCGGGTCAAGTATCACAAGGCCCTGGAGATCAGGCGCGTGCCGGTCCACAACGAAGTGCTCGTGGTGGGCGGAGGGATCGCCGGAATCCACTCCGCGCTCACACTCGCCAACGCGGGCAAGCACGTCTACCTGGTGGAGCGCGAGCCTACCATCGGCGGGCACATGGCGAAGTTCGACAAGACCTTCCCAACTCTGGACTGCGCCGCCTGCATCCTGACACCGAAGATGACGTCGGTGAAGGCCCACCCGAATATCACCCTCTGGAGCATGTCCGAAGTGACCTTGGTGGACGGGTACGTGGGCAACTACGAGGTGACCGTCAAGCGTCATCCTCGCTATATCCTCGAGGATGTCTGCGTGGGTTGCCTGGAATGCATTGAGGGTTGCGTCTACAAAAAGGGCAAGGTGGTCGACGACTTCAATCTCGGCTTGAGCTCACGCAAGCCGATCTACATACCGTTCCCCCAGGCGGTACCGCAGATCCCGGTGATCGATCCGGAAACCTGCATCGAATTCAAGAGCGGTAAGTGCAAGAAGACCTGCATCGAGGTGTGCGGGGACCGGAACGCCATAGACCTCACACAGGAAGAGACCATCGAGAAGATCAAGGTCGGCACGATCATCCTGGCGACTGGCTTCAAAACCTTCGATCCCAAACGCATACCCTACTACGGCTATGGAACGTATCCCAACGTTTACACCTCTCTCGAGGTAGAGCGTCTGGTTAATGCATCTGGACCCACGGGCGGCGAGGTCGCTTTGCGCGACGGAACGAAGCCCAAGTCGGTCGGCATCGTCCACTGCGTCGGTAGCCGCGATGAGAACACCAACAAGCACTGCTCCCGGGTCTGCTGCATGTACTCGTTGAAGCTGGCTCACCTCATCAGGGAGAAGACCGACGCCGAGGTCTACAACTTCTATATCGACATTCGAACTCCCGGCAAAGACTTCGAGGAGTTCTACAACCGGGTCGCGGAGGAGGGGGTCCACTTCATCCGCGGAAAAGTCGCGGATGTCTTCCCGGCGGGTGACGGCAATGGACAGCTGATCCTGCAAGCCGAGGACACTCTTATGGGGATGGTGCGAAAGATCCCCGTGGACATGGTCATCCTCGGCGTCGGCATGGAGGCGCAGGCGGATGCCGAAGACGTGCGGCGCACGTTCAACATCACTTGCTCGGGCGGCGGTTTCTTCATGGAGCGGCATCCGAAACTGGCACCGGTCAACACCTTCACCGACGGTATCTTCCTGGCCGGCGCCTGTCAGGGGCCGAAGGACATACCGGATACCGTGGCTCAGGCGGGCGCAGCCGCCTCCGAAGCGCTCGCCCTCATCGACGCCGGGCACGTGGAGCTGGAGCCCAACACCGCGTACATAACGGAGGACGATTGCTCCGGCTGTAAGACGTGTGTGCCGCTCTGTCCGTACACCGCGATCACCTTCCTGGAGGACAAGCAGAAGGCCGAGATCAACGAAGTGCTCTGCAAAGGCTGCGGCACCTGTGTCGCGGCTTGTCCGTCCGGTTCCATCAATCAGAATCTGTTCGAAGACGAAGAGATCTTTGGAGAGATCGAGGGGGTGCTGGCTCATGCCTGAGAACAAGAAAGAGTTCGAGCCCAAGATCGTCGCTTTCTTCTGCAACTGGTGCACCTACCTCGCTGCTGACCTGGCGGGGACGGCCCGCATCAAGCACGCGCCCAACGCCCGCGTGATCCGGGTGATGTGCTCCGGTCGCGTCGATCCACAGTTCGTCATGGAAGCCTTCGCAAAAGGGGCAGACGGTGTCCTGATCGGCGGCTGCCATCCCGGTGATTGCCATTACCAGGAGGGCAACTACAAGGCGTTGCGCCGCTACACCCTGCTCAAACGGATGCTCATGGACATGGGCATCGAAGAGGAACGTTTCCGTCTCGAGTGGATCTCTGCGGCTGAGGCGGAACGGCTGAAATGGTGCGTGAATGATATGGTGGAAAAACTCAAGGCCTTGGGACCGCTAAACGTTCAGGTTCCGACCGAGGACTTTGCCGAGGAGGTGCAAGTCGCATGAGTGAAAAACCGAAAGTCGGATTCTACTGGTGCGCCTCGTGCGGCGGGTGCGAGGAGGCCGTGGTCGACCTAGCGGAAAAGGTTCTCGATGTCGTCGCTGCGGTTGACATCGTCTTCTGGCCCGTGGCGCTCGACTTCAAGAAGAAAGATGTGGAGGCGATGGAGGATGGCTCGATCCTGGCCACTTTCATCAACGGAGCCATCCGCACGACCGAGCAAGAGGAGATGGTTCACCTGCTGCGGCGGAAATCGCAGCTACTGATCGCCTTCGGTGCCTGCTCGCACATGGGCGGAATCCCGGGCCTCGCCAACCTCTGGGACCGGAAGAGCATCTTCGAGACCTCTTACATCGACACGCCGAGCACGGTGAATCCGGACCGCGTGATGCCGGTGATGGAACACAAAGAGAACGGCCACACCGTAACTCTTCCCGGCTTCTTTGACACGGTGCGCTCGCTCGACCAGGTCGCCGACGTCGACTACTACCTGCCCGGCTGCGCGCCGACGCCAAAGCTCATCTGGATGGCGGTGGAAACGCTCTTGAGCGGCGAGCTGCCGCCGAAGGGCACGGTCATTTCTCCCGACGTCGCGCTCTGCGATGAATGCCCGCGCAAGGAGAGCCGGCCCATCGAGCTCAAATTGACCGAGTTCAAGCGCCCGTCCCAGGTGCTGATCGATGAGGACACCTGCATGCTCGCCCAGGGCGTCCTTTGCATGGGACCGGCGACCCGCGCCGGCTGTGAGGCCCAGTGCATTGACGGCAACATGCCGTGCACAGGCTGCTTCGGACCTACGAGCCGCGTCAAGGACCAGGGGGGCAAGATCCTGTCGGCCGTCGCCTCGATCATCGATAGCAACGACCCGGCAGCGATCGATCAGATAATGGACAGCATTCCAGATCCCGTCGGAACGTTCTATCGCTATGGCCTGCCGACGTCGCTGCTGCGACGTCGAAAGATGGAGACGGTCTGAGCGGGTCGACGGGTGGGCACGTAGACGGGCAGAGTAGGCAATGGCCATTAGGCGGATAGCGATCAGGCTCACATTGAGCTTCTTGCTGATCATCGTGATCGTCAGCGCGATCTTCAGCGTGGTCGGGATCCGTTTTATCGGCAATCGCGTAGTCGCCGAAGCCAAGAGTAAGGTCGAGATGGATCTCAACGTCGCCCGCGAGATCTATGACGCGAAACTGGGTGACATCTACGATGTCGTTCGTTTTACGGCGGACCGATTCTACCTGAGAAACGCCGTCTTGACCGGGGACTTCGAGACGGCCAGCGGTGAGCTATCGAAGACCTTTGCCCGCGAACGTCTGGACGTGCTGACCGTCACCGATCGCAACGGCATCGTCCTCTTGCGGGCTACCAACCCATACTCGGTCGGCGACAGCAGAGCCGAAGACGTTTTCGTCACGGCCGCGCTGCAAGGCAAACAGCCGGTCTCAGCCACGACCATCGTTCCCGCCGATATTCTGCAGAGAGAATGTCCACACGTGGCCGCACGGGCCCATAGCGACTTGGTGGAGACTCCGGGCGCGCGGCCGACCGATCAGGTCCGGGAGACCTCCGGGATGATGCTCAAGGCGGCGGCACCCATATTCGACTCCGAGGGCCAAGTCATCGGCGTCATCTACGGCGGGCTATTGCTGAACCGGCGATACGATGTCGTCGACAGGATGAAAGAGACGGTCTTCCGAGGTGCTGTGTATGAAGGTCGAGACCTGGGAGCCGCCACCATCTTTCAGAATGACCTCAGGATCTCGACAAACTACGTGGACGAGGAAGGCCAGCTTGGTATCGGAACGCGCGTGACCGAAGACATCTACGAGCGCGTCATCGCGCAGGGGCAACGCTGGATTGGGTCCTCCTTCGTCGTGGACACCCGATATCTGGCCGCCTACGAGCCCATCCGGAACATCAATGGCGAAGCCATCGGCATGCTCGGCATAGGCATACTCGAGGAACCGTACCTCGACCTCAAGCGACGCACCAGTCTGCTCTTCTTGGCCATTACTCTGGGCGGAGCGCTGCTGGCCATTTGCTTGTCCTATCTCATCGCGCGACGGCTGGCAGTGCCGGTCCGGCGCCTGGTGGCGGCTTCCCGCGAAGTCGCCCACGGTAACCTGGACGCCAAGGTGGAGATTAGTCCCGAACGCGAGCTGTCAGAGGTGGCACAAGCTTTCAACTACATGGCGTCTGCACTCAAAGCGCGGGATGAAAAACTCAAGGAGTTTACGAAGAAGAAGATCATGGAGTCGGAGCGACTCGCGGTCATCGGACAGTTGGCAGCGGATGTCGCCCACGAAATCAATAACCCGCTGCAAGGGATCGTCACCTACTCGCACTTGCTATTGGAAAAAACGCCCGCCGCCCACTCCAGGAGCAAATCGCTCGAGAAGATCGCCAAGCAGGCGAACCGTTGCCGCACGATCATTCGAGGTTTGCTGGACTTCTCCAGACCGCGCAAGCCCCACAAAAAGGCCTCGAACATG
>JBDHAI010000133.1:0-7040 GCA_039588155.1 Gemmatimonadota bacterium
CCGATATATCCTCTTAGCCTGGTGGCGGCTCGGTCTAGCGGATAGCCGGACCCTGCCGTGACCGCATTTTCAGGAGTATACGGTATGTCTAGGCGATCTCGCGATTTCGGACTGGGAGGGTTCTCCGCGTTTTGCGGGCCGATGGGCTTCGCGTTCGGGTCGGGCCGGCGCGGGCTCGGCTTTCGGGTATTCGACCGCGGCGACCTCAAGTACGTGATCCTGCGTCTGCTGTCCAAGAAGCCCATGCACGGGTACGAGGTCATGCGGGCGCTGGAGGAAGAGTCGGGCGGCTGCTACTCGGCCAGCCCCGGCTCCGTGTACCCGACCCTGCAGATGCTGGAGGATCAGGGGTACGTGGTCTGCGAAGAGCAGGAAGGCAAGAAGGTCTACACCATTACCGACGAGGGCCGCGAGTTCCTGAACGAGAACGGCGATCTAGTGGACGACATCCTCGAGCGTGTCAGCGAGTTCACCGACCGCTTCTTCCGCACCGAGATGCGTGACCTGAGCCGCTCGTTCAAGAAGCTCGGTCAGGTTACCTTTGACCGCAGCGTTCGCTGGTCGGACCCGGAGGATCTCGAGAGAATAAAGGAGATCCTGGAGCGGGCGACTCGGGAAATCGAGGAGATGAGACCGGGCGAAGCGAAGAGCAACGCCTAGCGCGTGGAGGCCCCACGATGGAATTCGGAATCGGTTTTTGGATTCTGTTCTTCGTCATCTTCTTCGGCTGCGGCAAGATGTGCGGCTGGGGCGTTCGCAGGTATAAGGACCGCTACCGCGAGCTCGACTCGGGCTCGGAGGCCGACCGACGTCTATCCGCCCTGGAGACACGCGTCAAGCGACTGGGCGAGCGAGACAGAGCCCAGGACGAGCTCGTCCGGCCGGCACTTCACCGTACGGGCGAAGGCGCCAAGCCAGAGCCCGCCAAACTGAAGAAGCGTCGCTCGCCGGTGGAGGAGCTGCAGCAGAAGTTCATCGACGGACGCCTGACGCTGACCGAGTACGAGCGCGAGTTGGACCGGCTTGAGAGGCTGGAGTAGGTGACGGGGGCGGAGGCAAGAGTAAGAAGTAAGAAGTAAGAAGTCGCAGAACACGGTGAAAACGTCTCTGCGCCTGCCCCTGCCTAGCTCTTACCGTTCCGAAGTCCGACGAAAGCGGCAGTAGACGAACTCCTGCTCCACCCCTCCAGGGGTGAGGTGCACCTGCTTCAGCGTCTCGACGAGCTCGTACCCCTGGCCAAGTTCCGCCGCTAAAGTTTCCGCACTGTAACGAACCACATCTAGGCCGCTGCATTTGGGCGGGGCGGCGGGCCCAAAAGTAGCGATGATCACCTGGCCGCCTTCTCCGACCGCCGCGTTCATCGCGCGCAGGTACTCATTCCGGTCATCCGGGTCGGTGAGGAAGTGAAAGACCGCACGGTCGTGCCAGACAACAAATGTCTGGGAGAGCAGACCTTCGGTCACGTCTTTTTCGACCCACTTGGGAAGTCGAGCCCGGTCGCTCAGACGTTCCCGCGCCCGCGCGAGTGCTGCGGAAGATATGTCGAGAACGGTAACGTCACTGAAGCCAAGGTCGAGCAGGCTGTCGACGAGGGTTGAATCGCCACCTCCGATATCGACGATCCTCGCTTCTTTCCCAACATCGCAGGCGGAAATCAAGGCGAGCGAGATCTCTGGATAAGCCTGGTACCAGCTCAGTTCATCCGCAGCTTTCGAGCCGTAGATGCGCTCCCAATGCGCCTTTCGGTTCATGGCTCCCCCAGGTGCCGCGACGCCTAGTCGGCGCCCAGCGCCGCCGGTTGCGGCGATTCGTCGCTCACGACGGGCTCCGACTGACCCGCCAGTTGCCAGCGACGCCACAGCAGGTAGATCGCCGGGATGACGACGAGCGTCAACACGGTCGCACTGACCATGCCGCCAACCATGGGCGCAGCGATCCGCTTCATCACGTCGGCTCCGGTCCCGCGGCTCCAGAGGATAGGCGCCAGACCTGCCATGATCGCGGTCACCGTCATCATCTTGGGGCGCAGTCTTCCCAACGCACCTTCGCGCACCGCCACCGCCACATCGGAGGCGCGTTGCATCAAACCCTGCCGCCGGCGCTCGTGGAACGCCTCGTCGAGGTAGATCAGCATCACCACGCCCGTCTCGGCGGCCACGCCGGCCAGCGCGATGAAGCCGACCCAGACGGCCACGCTCGTGTTGTAGTCCAGAAGCCAGAGGAACCAGATGCCGCCCACCAGCGAGAAGGGCAGAGCGATCATGACGATGAGCGATTCCGTTACACCACCGAAGCTGAAGTAGAGCAGCAAGAAGATAATGGCGAGCGTCACGGGAACCACGACTTTCATCTTTTGGAGCACGCGTTGCATGAACTCGTACTGCCCGCTCCAGACGAGCGTGTATCCGGCAGGCAGAGTCAAACCCCGGTTCACGGCTTGCTGCGCCTCGCGTACATAGCTGCCCACATCCCGGTCACCGTTGTCCACGAACACCGTGGTGACGGGGAAGGCGTTCTCGGTCTTCACCGCCATGGCGCCCTGTCGCACCTGCACGCTGGCCACCTGGCCGAGCGGGATCTGCACGTCCGCCATGGCAGGGATCATCACCTCGCGGAGCTTCTGGACATCGTCGCGCAACTCACGCGGATAGCGGACGTTCACCGCGTAGCGCTCACGGCCTTCGACGGTAATCGCCGCCGTCATGCCACCCACGGTAGCCATGATGGCGCTGTGTACGTCGCCGACGTTCAATCCGTAGCGCGCCGCCTCGGCCCGATCGATGTCGATGTCGACGTAGTAGCCGGACACCCCGCGCTCGGCGAAGGCGCTGCGCGTGCCGGGAACCGATGCGACGATCCCTTCGACTCGCTCGCCGAGCATCTGCAGCGTGTCTAGGCTCGGCCCGAAAATCTTGATGCCTACCGGTGTGCGAACGCCGGTGGCCAACATGTCGATGCGGCCCTTGATCGGCATCGTCCAGGCGTTGGTGACGCCGGGCAGACGGACGGCTTCATCCATCTCCGCGACCAGCCGCTGATACGAGATTCCGGCCCGCCACTCGGCCTTGGGCTTCAACGTGATCGTCGTCTCGAACATGTCGAGGGGAGCCGGGTCGGTCGCGGTCTCGGCACGGCCCGCCTTGCCCAGCACGGTCTCGACCTCGGGGAACGACGCCAGCACGCTGTCCTGGTAGGCCATGATCTCACGGGCCTGGGCGATGGAGACGCCAGGCACCGTCGTGGGCATGAACAAGATCGAGCCTTCCTGCAGGGGCGGCATGAACTCGCTGCCCAAACGACGCCACGGAACCACGGTGACGGCGAGGATCACAGCGGCTCCCGCGATCACGACCCAGGGTCGGCGAATCACGAAGTTGATCACCGGCCGGTAGGTCCAGTGGAGGGCTCGATTGATCGGATTCTTAGCTTCGGGCCTGATCTTGCCTTTAATCAGGTATCCCATGAGCACAGGAACCAGCGTGATCGAGAGCAGCGCCGCCCCCGCCATGGCGAACGTTTTGGTGAACGCCAGCGGCTTGAACAGGCGACCTTCCTGTTGCTCGAGAGCGAACACAGGCAAGAAGCTGAACGTGATGATCAACAGCGAGAAGAAGAGCGGTGGCCCGACCTGCTTGGTGCTCTCGAGCACGATGTCCCAACGCGACCGGCTGCCGTCGGATCGCTCGAGGTGCTTGTGCATGTTCTCGATCATCACGATCGACGCGTCGACCATGGCGCCGATCGCGATGGCGATGCCGCCCAGGCTCATGATGTTGGCGTTCACGCCGATCAAGCGCATGATGATGAAGGAGATCAGAATGCCGAGTGGCAGTGTGATGATCGCTACCAGTGCCGAGCGCGCGTGCAACAGAAAGAGGATCGCCACCAGAGCGACGATCAGCGATTCTTCAACCAGCTTCTCGCGCAACGTATGGATCGCACGGTGGATTAGGTCGCTGCGATCGTAGGCCGTGCGGAGACGCACACCCGCCGGCAGACCCTTCTCGACCTCGACCAGCCGTTCTTTCACGGCCTCGATCGTCTTCAAGGCGTCGGCACCAAAGCGCATCACGACGATACCCGCCACGACCTCACCTTTTCCGTCCAGGTCGGCGGCTCCGCGACGCGGTGCCGGACCCAGCCGGACGGTGGCGACGTCCTTTACGCGGATCGGCGTGCCGTTGGGCGTTGCGCCGACGGCGACGTTTTCGATGTCCTCGATGTTCTCGAGGTAGCCGAGGCCGCGAATCATGTATTCGCGGCCGCCCATCTCGAGGACGCGGGCACCGATGTCGATGTTGTGGGAGCCGATCGCCTGCACGACGCGCGTCACCGGTATGTTGAAGGCGCGTAACCGCTCAGGGTTGACCTCGACCTGGTACTGCTTCACGAAGCCGCCCACACTGGCCACCTCGGAGACGCCGGGAACGGCCGTGAGCTGATAGCGGATGTACCAGTCCTGCAGGCTCCGCAGCTCCGCCAGGTCGAGGCTGTCCGACTCGAGCGTATACTCGAACACCCAGCCGACGCCCGTGGCGTCGGGGCCTAGCACCGGCTCCACGCCACCGGGTAGCTGCCGGCGGATTCCGCTCAGGTACTCGAGCACCCGAGAGCGTGCCCAGTAGATGTCGGTGCCATCCTCGAAGATCACGTAGACCATGCTGAGCCCGAAGAACGAGTACCCGCGCACCACCCGGGCCCCGGGCACCTTCAGCATCTCAGAGGCGATCGGATAAGTGACTTGGTCCTCGACGATCTCCGGCGCCTGCTCCCGGAAATCGGTCTGGATGATGACCTGCACATCCGATAGGTCGGGGATCGCATCCAGCGGTGTCGTGCTCATCGCCCACACACCGCCGGCAACGATGGCGGCACTGGCAAGAAGAACCAAGAACCGGTTACGAAGCGACCACGCGATGATCCTGCTAATCATGCTGGTGCTCCGTGTGAGCGGTATCCGGTTCGATGACCGACCCATGGTCGCCGTGATGCATACCCGGCATGCTGCCGCCAGTGGCCGAAAGCCTCGACTCAGCGTCCACCAAGAAGTTGGCCGACGCCACGATCTGCTCGCCGGGCTCGAGCCCGGCGAGCACCTGCACACGATTTCCGGCCCGAGCGCCCAGCACGACTTCGTGTGGGTGCAAGGACCCGTCTTCATGGCGATGGAACACCAGGTTGCGCTCACCCGTCGCTATGACAGCATCGACCGGCACGCTGATGACGTCGTCGCCGATCCGCGCGTCGAAATAGACGGTGGCGAACATCCCGGGCTTGAGACGGAGATCGGGGTTGGCCACGGTTAGTCGCACGCGGTTGGTGCGACTTAGCTCATCCACCGTCGGATAGACGAAGCTCACCTCGCCCATCAAGTGCACACCCGGATAAGCCGCGACTTCGATGTGCGCCCGTGCCCCTTCCTGGATGAGCTCGAGATCTTGCTCGAACAGCTCGCCTTCGACCCAGACGGTTGAAAGATCGGCCAGCCGGTAGAGACGCATCCCCGGTCGCACCTGCTGACCGTCCACCACCTGCTTCTCGAGGACAATCCCGCTGACTGGGGACACGAGCGTGAGCGTCTTGGTCACCTCACCCGTCTCCTCGATGCGCTCGATCTGTCCCGCTGTGATGTCCCAGTAGGCCAACCGGCGTCGTGCCGCCGCCAACATCTCCTGGGCATTTCGGTACGACTCGCCGGCAGAAGCATCCACCGAAGCGGCCAGCCGCTTGGCCGTGAGCAGTTCCTCCTGTGCCGCGACCAGCATGGGACTGTAGAGCGTGAGCAGCGACTGACCGCGCCGAACCGACTCGCCCGTCGTGCTGACGTACAGTCGTTCGACAAAGCCCTCGATCTTTGGCGTCACGTCGGTTATGTCGCTCTCGGGGGCTTCGATGCGGCCGACGGTGCGAATCGTTCGGGTCAGCTCACTGCGCTCGACGGTCGTGTAGACGACGCCCAGAGCACGCTCTTGCTCCGCGGTGAGCTGGACAGCCTGGCGCAACACCATCCCGGTAGAGTCCGTCTCGCCCTGAGTACCGCCCGCTTGCATCTGGGCGTGTTCCTCGGCCGTCATGCCCGGCATCGGCGACTCGTCTTCTTGCCCACTCCCGCAGGCCGTCAAGGTCACCAAGCCCGAAATCAGCAATAGAGTCGTAGCTTTCATCATATACCTTCCAGCTTGCCACCCACGATCGCTTCAACCTGCGCTACGGCGCGGTGGTACTCCGCCGTCAGACGCACGCTCTCGATCTGGTAGCGATTCACCGTCATCTCATTGGCGAGCAACGTCATGTAATCCACTTGGCCGACCCGGTACGCCGAAAGCGCGGACTCCACTGCCGCACGAGCTTGCGGCAAGATCGAGGTGGCGTACAGCTCTGACAGCCTACGAGCTCGCTCCGCCTCAGCACGAAGCTCGGCCAACCTTGCAAACGTCTCGTTGTAGAGATCGAGCTCGCGCGCGCGCTCCATTGTCTGCATCACTCGCATTTCATCATCCAGGTTCCGCGACCCGGACCACAGCGGAATGCTCAACCCCACCGCGAACGATGCGAGATCGTTGTACTCTGGCCGCTGTCCGTACTCCACCATCACGGTGAAGTCGGGGTAGTTGGCACGGCCCGCCGACCTGTAACCCGATTCCGCCGCCAATACTCGTTCGCGAGCAGCTCTCAGCGCCGGGCGTCGCTCGCCAGCGGACTGCATCAGCCCTTCGACCGACGGCAGGCCACCCGCCGGCGCCGAAAGCTCCAGCGCACCGACCGCCGCTGTGGGCTCGCGCCCCAGAAGTGCGTTGAGACGTGCAGCCGTGGCGCCCCGATTCTGCTGCATGACCGTGATGTCCTCCGTCATCTGAGCGATCGCGATTTGAGCCTGCAGCACGTCTTGCTGCCGACCCTCACCGACGCTGTAGATGGCCGACGAGACCCGAAGGAAGTCGCGCAGCAATTCGCGGGTCTCGCCCAAAACGGCCACCGCCCGGTCTATGTAGGCGAGCTGGTAGTAGACCGACTGCACTCTAGCGCTCAGCTGCCGCTCC
>JBDHAI010000134.1:0-6978 GCA_039588155.1 Gemmatimonadota bacterium
GAGTGGAGGAGGAGTGCCGGGGTGTTGACCGCGCCGGCACAGACCACGACGACCTTGGCTTCGATGCGGTACTCTCCTGGCGGCCAAGAAGAGGATTCGCCCATGCCGCCCACCGGCTTCGGATGGACGCGAGCGATCAGCGTTCGTCCGTCCAATCGCTGCACGTCGCAGCCCGTGACGACGTCGACCCCAGCTCGTTCCGCATTAGGCAGCTGCACCCGGTGGGTTCCTTGCTTGGCCTGGTTGGGACAACCCAGGTTGCAGAGGCTCGAACCGCGGCAGCCTTTGACATTGACCGGGAACTGTTCGGCGCGGAAGCCCAGCTTGCGGCATCCCTTCACGAACAGGCGGTTGTTCTCGTTGATCAGGTCATCCGCGAGGCGATGGACATTGTTCTGCTCGATGAACTTCCGTGTTCGCCGCTCAACCTCCTCGAAACGCAGGCCTGGAACGTTCCAGCGTCGGATGACCCGTTCGGGCGCGATAATCGATGTTCCGGTGTAAACGATCGTCGAGCCCCCGTAGCCCCGGCCCATCGCCAGCGTCATCGACCCGTCCGCGGTCAGAAAACCGCCGCCATCCTCGTAGAGGACCTCGGCCATCTCGACCTCGCGGCCGCTGAACTCTTCGTCGCGCAGCCGCGGCCCCTTCTCGAGAACGGCGATGCGCACACCGTCCCTGCAAAGTGGGGCGAGCTCTTGGGCGACTGTGCCGCCGCCGGCTCCGGATCCGATGATCACGATGTCGTAGGCCCGATCCATTAACTCAAGGCCTCCCAGCCGCGCGGGTCGGGCCGGTAGCCGATCGCTTCGCTGGCGTCGGGTCGGCCGTAATAACCCAAGAAGGCGAGCGTGCGCAGGCCCCAGAGGCCGACGCGGAGCAAAGCGGTCTCGCTGTTCTGAAGGTCGGTGAGAAAACGACGCCTCGCGGATGGATCCAGGGCAGTAAAAGGTCGGCGGTAGCGAACGAGTGGCAGCCACTGAACGAGCTGCGTGAACAAACGTACTCGCAACCGGATCGCGGCAGGTCGCTCAGCGAGCGTCCGGGTCACAATCTCCTCGAGCTCGACCCAGCCGCGTTCGTCGAGGCTGGAGCTTTCCGCTACCACCGTGCCCACAAAAGCTCGGAAGATCCTTGGAGACAGCGTTGGCGTTGTCTCGTGACTGGACGTGCGGCACCTCCTTGCCGGCGTGCTGGGCGTGGCTTTACGAAAAATAGTAGCGCCGTAGCGGAGGTGTTGTCTATGTCAGCGACTCGCTGGCATCACGCGCTCGCGTCGCCACCAGCGAAGGAGCATCGGTGCGACCATCGTATTCAGCCAGAGGGCGAAGATGACGCCTGCAAGGGAGTCGATGGCGAAGTGGTGTTGGGTGTAAAACGTCGAGAGCGCTACGCCCAAAGCGCCAAGGGTCAGAAGAGCGGCTGCGGGCCGCGAAAGCCAGCGCCAACCGAGGTATGCCATCGTTACTGATGCGGCTACGTGTGAGCTCGGGAACGAACAGCCCAACGCATCACCTTGGCTCTGCAGAGCCTGATCGATGCGGTAGAAGAGGCCCTGTTGGTGCGGCCCTTGGAAGTGCTCGCCCAAGAAGTGAGGACCATCTACCGGAAACGCTATGTAGATGAAGAAACAGGCGTAATAGACTAGCACGACACGGAAGGTCATGTCCTGCTTCATCTCCCGGCTGCCCTTAAACGCCATATAAAGGAGCGGGAGAATCACGATCAGGTAGTAGGCGAAGTAAGCTGAATGCATGAACTCGCTGAACCACACCCATGGCATCGCCGGCATCCAGACTTCGTTCAGGTGGACGCCGAAGATGGCCAGGTCGAGGCCGCCAATCACGCGATCGAAGGCCGCGTCGTGCAGGAGCCGCCGAATCCAGTCGAGCTCCGTCCAGAATGGGAGTATCCAGAGCAGCGGATAGATGTCGCGGAGCACCTTCCCGGCGCGGGAGAGGCGGTCGGCGCGGCTGAGCAGTCTCGGCAGCAGGGCGGCGATGGCGTGCGCTAGAGCCAGCCAGACGGCCGCCGACCACTGAGGGATGAGAACGGCCCAGACTACGGCCAGCAACATGTTGTACCGGGATGCCAGAACGTCGACGAGCCGGATTCGATCTCCCCCAGAGAGAGCGTGATCGATGACTTCACTCGGATCTGAGGCCATGGCGACGCGAAGGGAAAGAATAGAAATCGATTATCGCTATTGAAACGTCAGGCGCGTTGAGGGGCTGGCCGAGTGAGCCAAGCTACCGTCGGGCCCCGAACGCGGCAAGAAGGTTCTGCGGTTTCGTCGCGTGCCAACCCTTGAATCGTTTCAGGCGTCTAAGCGTAGTGAGTGGTGAGGGAGCAAGCCCAGGCCGGCAAAGAGAAACCGGGAGTAGTCAGGAAAATATATTATGGAGGCAACCGCCCTGCGAAGGGCGCTGGTTGTGGCGCTCTTCGTGACTGTCGGAGCCGCCTCCGCTGAGGCGGCGGAGAACGACAAAGAAGACCCCAAGGCCGAGACAGATCCCGGACCCTACAAAGCTCTCGCCAGCCGAGCTCGCCCCGGCACGCCGGAGATCGACGGGAAGCTCGACGATGCGGCATGGGTGCTGGCGGATCCGATTACGGAGTTCACGCAGCGCGACCCCGACGAGGGGCAGCCTGCGACCGAGCGAACCGAGGTGCGGGTTCTGTATGACGATGGTGCGCTTTTCGTCGGGATCCGCGCCTACGACAGCGAACCGGACAAGATCGTCGGACAGCTGACCCGTCGTGATCGGCATTCCTCTTCCGACTGGTTGATCGTCAGCATCGATTCCTATTACGACCGGCGCACGGCGTTCATGTTCGCGGTGAATCCATCCGGTGTGGAGCGGGACGAGTACCTGTTTGACGATACGCGGGGCGATGACTCGTGGAACGCCGTGTGGGAAGTTGCGACGAGCGTGGATGAGCAGGGATGGGTGGCGGAGTTCCGAATTCCGTTCTCGCAGCTTCGCTTCTCCAAGGCTTCCCAGCAGACCTGGGGGTTCAACGTCGAGCGGGTCATTCAGCGCAAGAACGAGCGGGTAATGTGGAAGCCCATCGCCCGGGACGCTTCGGGGTGGGTTTCGGAGTTTGGGGACCTCCAAGGCATCGAGGGGATCGAGCCTCCCCGGCGCTTGGAGTTGCTGCCGTACCTGGTGGCTCAGGAAGCGCTGACGCCTTCTCAGCCTGACAATCCGTTCGAGACGGGGAGTTCATTTCACGGGACTCTGGGCGGTGACCTGCGGTTCGGGATAACCAACAGCCTGACGCTCAACCTCACGGTCAACCCGGATTTCGGTCAGGTCGAAGCCGACCCTTCGGTGGTCAACCTATCGGCGTTCGAGACGTTCTTTTCGGAGAGGCGCCCCTTCTTCCTGGAGGGCGCCAGCATTTTCGATTTCAGCTTGAGCGGCGGTGGCGGCAGCGAGCAGCTCTTTTACTCACGTCGGATTGGCCGTAATCCGCAGGGCAGTGCCGACTCACGTGGTGGCTACGTGCAATCCCCATTTAACACGACGATCATCGCGGCCGGCAAGCTCTCGGGTAAGTCTGCGAATGGGTGGTCGGTGGGTGCGCTCGAGGCGGTGACGGCGGAGGAGCAGGCCCTCGTCGTCGACTCCGAGGGCTTGAGGCACAACGACGTCATCGAGCCGCTGACGAACTACGGCGTGGTCCGAGTGCAGAAGGATTTCAACGCGGGGCAGAGCGCGTTCGGCGGGATGTTCACGTCGGTCAACCGCAGAATCACTCCCAACGTACTCTCTCTCCGCTCGTCTGCTCAGGCGGGTGGCGTCGACGGCCGGCACCGTTTCTGGGGCGGGGACTGGGAAATCGAGGGTCAGCTGCTGGGCTCGCGAGTGGCCGGTTCGCCGCTGGCCATCGCCGAAACGCAGACGAGCTCGGCGCGTTTCTTCCAGCGCCCGGACGCCGAGCATCTCGATTTTGATCCGACGCGCACCTCGCTGTCGGGAACCAGTGGTGCCTTCGGGTTCGCCAAGATCGGCGGTGGGCATTGGCGTGGATCGCTCAATACGTACTGGGTATCGCCGGGCTTCGAGGTCAACGACGTCGGCTTCTTGCGGCAGGCCGACATCGTGCGGAATAGCCTGTGGATCGGGTACCGCGAGTTCGAGCCGGGCAAGTTCTTGCGGCGCTACGGGATCAACCTGAACGCCTGGAACTTCAATACTTTCGGCGGCGAGCGGACAGCGACGGGCGGCAACATCAACGGCAATTTCACCCTGCTCAACTACTGGGGTGGTTGGGGGGGCATCAACCGCGAGGTCTCGGCTACCAGCACGAACGTGCTGCGCGGCGGACCGTCGATGCTGTATCCGAACAGCCTCAACTGGTGGGCCGGGTTCTTCAGCGATAGCCGCAAGCCGATATTCTTCGAGATCGGGACGTGGCAGTGGATGGACGAGGCGCGCTCCAATGCTGGCGGCTACTTTCTCGAGTTCGTCTGGCGGCCGACGGCCAACGTCCGCCTCGCCTTGGGGCCGGAGTACGACCGGACCCACGACGATTGGCAGTTTGTGACGACCGAGGAGGCTCTCGGAGCTCCGCAGTTCCTGATGGGAGTGCTCGATCAGAAGACGGTTGCGCTCACCACGCGCATAGAGTGGACGTTCACCCCAAACTTGAGCCTGCAACTGTACGCGCAGCCTTTTGTGTCGTCGGGTGACTACACCGGCTTCAAGCGGGTGGTAGAGCCACACGCCGCCGAGTACGATGATCGATTCGACGTGTTTGGGCCGGACCGCCTCAGCTACACTCCGAGCGATGGGCCCACCGAGCCTGGCACGTATAACGTCGACCTGAACAGCGATGGCGAGCAGGACCTGGCCTTCGCCGATCCGAACTTCACGGTCAGGGAAGTACGCTCGACGTTCGTGCTGCGCTGGGAATACATGCCGGGCTCGACGCTCTTCTTCGTCTGGGCGATGAATCGATCGCAGTTCGACTCCTCTGGTCGTTTCGATCCAGTGAACGATGTCAGCAGCCTGTTCAATCGCCGGGGTGCTGACATCTTCAGCGTGAAGATCAACTACTACCTGAACCCCTGAGGTCTGAATCCAGTAATCTCCGGGTGGGAACGGGCAGCCAGCGCCGTGACTCTCGTCGGTAGGGTCGCGGCGCTCTTCTATTGCAGCGTCTTGTGACGCTCGCCTCGGCCTGCTAAGCTGCCGCCGATACAGACAGCGGAGGTGTCATGCGTTTCAAAGGTAAGGTCGCGTTCGTCACGGGTGCGTCGAGCGGCATCGGGCACGCGAGTGCCCTACGCTTCCAGGAAGAGGGTGCGTCGGTGTTCGCGGTAGCGCGACGCGAGGAGCGATTGCGGGGGACTTTTAACAGCTACGGAGTCGCAGACGTCCGCGATGTAGAGGCGGTGCGCGATGTGGTTTCTCATTGCATTGAGGCTCACGGCTGCATCGACTACCTCGTCAACGCGGCGGGCGTGATTGGCACCGGCGGTGTGCTCGACACATCGCCTGAGGAGTGGCAACGGCTCTTCTCGATTAATGTCGATGGGATCTACAATGTGACGCGGCATGTCGCTCCACATGTGATAAAGAGCGCCGGCGCTATTGTGAACGTTTCGTCAGTGACGAGCTTGCGGCCGTACGGAAACCTTCTGGGCTACTGCGCCTCGAAGGCAGCCGTTGACATGATGACACAGTGCATGGCACTCGAGCTGGCGCCCCACAACGTGCGTGTCAACTGTGTAAACCCCGGCGTGGTCGTAACGGAGCTGCACACCGCGAGTGGAGCGGTCGCTGACTATCAGGCCTTCCTCGAACATTCCAAGACGACGCACCCGCTGGGCCGAGTCGGCCAGTCCGGCGAGATCGCGGCACTCATCGCGTTCTTATGTTCGGAAGAAGCCGCCTGGGTTACGGGCGGCATCCATTCAATAGACGGTGGGCGCGCGCTGCTATCGGCTAGGTGAGGTTGAGAATGGCTCTGGCGATCATCGCCGCCACTGCGGTGTTGTTCTGCAACAACGAGAGATTAGCCTGTAACGATCGCCCGCCGGTCAAGTCGACGATCCGCGCCAGAAGGTAGGGGGTGACGCCGGGACCGCTCAGCCCCTCCATCGCCAGGTCGCTCAGCGCGTGCGAGACGGCGAGGTCGACCTCCTCCCTCTTGAGTGCGACGTCGCTGGGCGGGGGCACACACACGATCAGTGCGCCCGGCGCGCCGAGAGCGCGGGCCCTTCTGTAGATCTCGGCGACCTCGTCTGGGCGCTCAACCCTGTGACTGACGGGGAGGCCGCTCTCCGCCGACCAAAAAGCGGGGAACTCATCCGTCTTGAACCCGACCACTGCAACAGCAAGCGTTTCCAGCCGTTCGAGAGTTGCGGCTAGGTCGACGATCGCTTTGGCGCCGGAGCAGACGAGCACGATCGGTGTTCGGGCCAGCTCTAGCAGATCGGCGGACACATCTTGGCCAGCGGGCGTCGGATGGACTCCACCGATGCCGCCTGTTGCGGCGACGTCGATTCCGGCGCGAGCGGCCAGAAAGATGGTGGCCGCGACCGTGGTTCCGCCGTGTTCACCGCGGGCGGCCGCTGGAGCGAGGTCGCGCGTGCTGACTTTCTTGTTCTGCTGAGCCAGCAGCTCGATCTCACCCGGCTCGAGCCCGACGATCGGCTGCCCGGCGATGACTCCGGCGAAAGCGTCATCGGCGCCGTGTGCGCGTGCCGCGGCGGACATTCGCTCAACGGCCGGAAGACGCGATTCGGTGGGCAGGCCGCTGGTGAGAAAAGCGGTCTCGAGGGCGACAGCGGGCGGCCTAGCGCGGGACAGAACGATGCTGCCGCCGTTCAACTAAAACTCCAGCGTTTGAGGCTCGTCGGCGCTGCCTCGGTAGACGGCGTTGAACAACAGCTTGAAAGTCTCTTCGGACTGGCCGCGGTGCTGCGGGCGGAATCCGAAGAGGATGACGCGACCGGCGCCCGTT
>JBDHAI010000135.1:0-6963 GCA_039588155.1 Gemmatimonadota bacterium
GGAGCCCGATCGACACGATGTTCACACGCAGGTCTCCATTGGCCTGCAGCAGCGCCTCCGCCTCCCGCGCCGTCGTCTCCGGATCGAGCTTCGACGCATTCCCCAGCGTCTCGTAGAGGCGCTCGAGGATGAAGGCCTCGAATAGCAATTTGCTCAAGCGCGGCGGCCCCAACATCTCGAAGGCGACACTGCGCTGGCCCGTCTCCGCTTCCAGTTCCTCCATGCGCCGCAGCGCCAGCTCGCGCAGCACGCCGCCGCGATAGGTCGGACCCATCGTCGCACCGTCGATGGCACCGACGACATCGAGACCCGTTGGCTGCCCACGGATCTCGCGGATCACGATCGTCGCGATCTCCTCCGTTGTCACCAGCTCCATCAATCCTATGGACGAAATGGCCTCGAACTCGTCGCGGCTGAACAGGCCGTTCTCGCCCATGTCGATGTACACCGAATCGAGCTGGCCGTCGAGCTGCCGCCAGGCGCCCTTCGCGTCGTCGAGCGCCTCCTCGAACGTGACGCTTTCCGTGGCATCGTAGCGTGCTAGGGGCCTGCCTCGCCAGTTGAGCGGGCCGGCACCTATGCCCTTCCAGGCGATGGCGGCAGTCGGCTTGATCTCCTTGACCGCCGGCGCGCCGGGAGTTCTGGCGGTGAGGAAGAGTAGCAGCGAGTGGGCTCCGGCCACGCTCGACTTCGCCAGCAGCATGTTGGAGGGCCGCTGTTCCGAATGGGTGAAGGGAACGTTCAGTCCCATGCCGCCCGTCCCCGACGTCCCCACTTTCAGGTAGAACTGCGTGCCGGTCTCGCGCAGCGCCTCGAGTAGCAGGTGGACGTGGCGGATGAGCTGCGGCATATAGATGATCGCGAGGTGACGCTCGACGATATCCCGGCAATCGCCGCCCTCCGCCAGCACGCCCCGAACCTTTTTCACACTGGAGAACACATCCTGGTAGGCAATCGCCGTCGCCGTGTTCACGCAGTCGACGACGATGTCCGGCTTTTCCTCTACAAGTAGACGGTGAAGAAAGAAGCGCTCCACACGCTCGCGGGTGAACGGTCCATAGATGTCATCCAGCAGGCGATCGCGCTTCTCGGGATCTTCCACCAGCTCGCGCCGCGGCTCGTCCTTGAACTCGGTCGCGACCATGATGTCGCCCCAGTTCCTGGCGATCTCTGTCTTCCCCTGCGCGAGCTCCTGTAGTTCCTTGAACCCTTCTTCCGTCTCCGCCTTGGTCAGCGCGGTGATCGTGAGCCGCGCCGGTTCGTATTTCAACATGTCACGGGCGATCGCCATGCCGACGAGGCCGGAACCGCCCAGTATCAAGACCCTCGTATCACGAATCTCCATCGGGTTCCCTCAATTCAACCACCGCTCGAAGTGCGCGGACCTCGTCGGGGCTAATCTCTCTCCATTCGCCTGGCCGCAGCGAGCCCAACTTCAAGGGACCGAACGACTCGCGCACCAGCCGTCGCACCGAGAGGCCGATCGCTTCCAGCATGCGGCGAACCTGGCGCTTCCGACCCTCCCTCAAGGTCAGGGATATCTCCGTGATCGTCTTCTTGCCCGGCCCCGGGACGCCGGGAGCCGGGTGGACCCTCACATCTTCGGCCCGCGCCAGCCCGTCTTCAAGCGGTACCCCGCGCGCCAAATGGCGAGCCTGCTCCGCGCCCACCTCCCCCTCGACTACGGCTCGATAGCGCCGTGCGATTTGGTAGCTCGGATGTAGCAGGCGGTTGGCCGCTTCACCTTCGTTCGTCAGGATGAGCAGGCCTTCCGTCAGCCGGTCGAGTCGGCCTACGTGGAACAGTTCTTCCTGGTCGTCAGGCAACAGCGAATAGACGGTGGGGCGACCGCGGTCGTCCTTTCGCGTCGTCAAATACCCCGCTGGCTTGTACATCGCGATCCAGCGAATCGGCTGTACATCGACTCGCGCGCCGTCGACGCGGACGACTTGCTCGCCCGGTACGACGCGGGTACCCATCTCGGTCACCACCATGCCGTCGACACTGACGCGGCCTTCCGCAATCAAGCGCTCGCCCTCGCGGCGCGATGAGACTCCCGCCCGCGAGAGATATTTCTGCAATCGGACTCCACGCTGGCGGGTGGGCGACCCCTCAGTCATCCCTCGGCGCGCAGCGTTATCTGTAGATCTTCAGGGCGCGGCAAGTCCTCCAGCGATCGCAGTCCGAAGTGGTCGAGGAACTTGCGAGTCGTGCCGTAGAGCATCGGCCGGCCCAGCCCCTCCGCCCGATCGACCACATCGATCAGACCCCGCTCCTGCAGGCTGCGAAGAACGCCGGCCACATTGACCCCGCGCAGTTCCTCGACCTCGAGGCGACCTACCGGCTGCCGGTAGGCGACTATGGCGAGCGTCTCGAGAGCCGCACGCGAGAGGCGGCTGGCGCGGGTGATCGAATCGAAGCGCTCGAGGTAGGAAGCGAATTCCGGTCGGGTTAGGATCTGGTAGCCGTCTCCCAAGGGGTAAATCTGGAAGGCCCGCTCCTCTTCCTCGTACTCGAGACGCAGGGCATTGATCGCTTCCTCCACGTCGTCCACGGAAAAGTCACCGCTCGCCTTGGCGATCTCGCCGGCGGTCAAGGGCGCCTCGCTCGCGAAAAGAACAGCCTCAACTATTCTCGTCGTCTTCACTCGGATAGATCCACAGGGTTCCGAAGTGACGCTCCTGCCGCAGCACCGCTCCGCCACGCTTGGCCAGTTCGAGACAGGCAAGGAAAGACATGACCGCGTGGATGCGGGTCTTCCAGCGCTGAACGAACCAGTGGAACGGCACTCGAGATTTGCGTTTCAGCGATTCGAGCCAGAGTGCGATCTTCTCGTCTACCGTGACGGGACGCACCGGCGCTCTGTGCGGCCGTCTCTCGAGCGGCGCCGGCAGGGCGCGCGCGATCTCCACCAACTCGTCGAGGCTCAATTCCAGTGGCGCCAGCTGTAGCGCCGGCGCCAGCCGCGGCTCGACGTAGCCTTTGCCGCGGTGCAGCGCACGCTCCGCCTCGGCGCCCGACAGAGTAATGGCGACCTCACGGAAGAGCTCGTACTCGAGCAGGCGGCGCACCAGCTCGGACCGCGGATCCTCATCCTCGAAGAGATCATCGCGCCGCGGCAACAGCATCTGAGCCTTGATGCGGACCAGAGTGGCCGCCATCTCGAGGAACTCGCCGGCACGCTCGAGCGAGGCCTGCCGCCCCATACCTTCGATCGCGGCAACGAACTGAGCCGTGATTTGGGCGATCGGGATATCGAAGATGTCGATATCTTGCGAGCGTATCAGATGGAGCAATAGATCGAGCGGACCCTGAAAGCGCTCGAGTTCGACGACGAACTGATCGCCGCTCTCGGCTATTCGCGCGCTGGTCGGCGTCGGCAGCCTCATCCCCTCACCCTCCGATTCGTAGCCACGTCCCGACCGTTCGATGGGCTCCCGGCCGGGGAGAGTGCCCCGGCTGCCGCGGGAACGGCTCCGATAGACGTTGCAAGATCACTGACGAACCCAAGTTACTGGAGCCGAAATTCCCTGTCAAAGCTGGACTTTCCCGCCTTGACACTCCGACGGGCCCGGAATATCCTTAGCCGGCTTACACACGGACAATAGAAGACCGAGGAGTCGGGGTGCCGAATACGAAATCAGCAGCCAAGCGCCTGCGCCAGAATCTGGGGCGCCGCGATCGCAACAAAGCCGCCCGCAGCCGGCTCCGCACCGCGCTCAAGCGCGTCCGCGCGGCGGAGGAGCCACAGCAGGCGAGCGCCGCCTTCCGCGAGGCCGTGCAGCTTCTCGACCAAGCCGCCGGCCGTGGCCTGATCCACAAGAACCGAGCGGCTCGATCCAAGGGCCGGCTGGCCGCACACGTGCGAAAGCTGGGCGGCACGCCGTAGCCCGCGTGGGCGACAGCACAAAAGCGGAAGCGAGCGCCCGAGAGGCTGCTCGCTTCCGCTTTTTCCGTCCCAGCGCTCCCACCGGCTCGCGCCTATTCGGCTGGGAGCTCCTCCCCACACTCGGTGCAGTACCACTCCGCTGGATCGTTGGCCGCCGAGCAATGCGGACAGATGATGGTCTGAGGCGTACCGCTGCTCCCCCCCTTCTCCAAGAAGGTGAACGACTCCGCCTCTTTGCCTCCCTCGCCGCCACCGAGTGACAGCGATTCCAGGAAGGCGAGCTCGTCGCCCATGCCCGCTTCACCGGCCTCCTGGTCCACCAGCCGTTCCGCCTCCGCCGCGACGGGCTCCGCGATCTCGACCTCCTGCATGTCTTCGTCGTCCAGCACCAGCTCCTCGAGCGTGATGAGGCCCTCGTCGTCACCGCCCTCGACTGCCGCGACTTGCGGCTCCGGAGCTGGAGGCGGCTTGGCCCTGGCGTCGGGCTTCGGCTTCGGCTTCAGCTTCGGTTCCGGCTCCGGCGCTACCGCGACGGGTTCCGGTTCGGGGGGCGGAGGTGGGGCCGCTTCGGCGCCCTCGACCTGAGCTACGATCTCTTCCAGCTGCCCGATTTCGCCGCGCACACCCTCCAACTCATTTTCCTTCTCCTGCAGAGCGCCGACGAGTCCGTCCTCGAGCTTCTTCCACTCCTTGTCGTCCTCGAACTCCCCGACGCTGCGGCGAAGCCTCGATTCGTCGAGCTGTTCAGCCCGGCTCGCGCGCTCCACTTCCAGCGTGGCCACGCGATCTTCCAGCTCGCCGAGCTTGGAGCGTAAGGAATCGCTGTGCGCCTTCAACTGCGTCAGCACGTCATCGAGGCGCTTTCGATAATCCTCTAGCACTTCGCCGTAGGCACGCTCGGAGCTGGCCGACTTCTCGGATTCGAGCTTCGCGAGCCAGGCTTCGTACTTCTCCCGGTCTTTTAGGAGCTTGTCGACTTCCTTCATAACGTCATCAGCCATCTTCCCTCACCTCAAACAGCCGCCGGTGCGGCCTCCCGGTCCGTCGTCCTATCATAGACCGGGCGACCGTTCACCATGGTCAGCACCACCCTACCCACGAGCTCCTGCCCTGCGAACGGCGTGTTACGACTCAGACTCAAGAACTCTTGCGGTCGACAGACCCAGCGCTCGGCCGGGTCGAATACGACGACGTCGGCCGGCGAACCCTCGGCCAGCGTGCCCGCCGGCAGCCCCACTACCTGAGCGGGCTTGCAGGACAACCGATCGATCAGGCCGGGTAGGTCCAGGCGGCCACCACCGACCAGCTCCCGCACGCAGACACCCAGCGCCGTCTCCAGCCCGACGATGCCGAACGGCGCATCGTCGAACTCCCGCTCCTTGTCCTCATAGTGATGCGGGGCGTGATCTGTCGCAATGCAGTCGATCACCCCTTCCACCAGCGCGTCGCGCACCGCCGAGCGGTCCGCCTCCGATCTCAACGGCGGATTCATCTTCGCCTCGGTCCGGTAGCCGATCACCGCCTCATCGGTCAGCGCCAGGTGGTGCGGCGTCACTTCGGCCGTGACCCGTACACCCCGGGCCTTGGCCGCCCGGATGATCTCCACACCGCCGCGTGTCGCCACGTGCAAGATATGCAATCGGCCGCCTGTAAGTTCCGCGACCAGGCATTCCCGGGCGATGGCCACGTCCTCCGCCGCATTGGGGATTCCGCGCAGGCCGAGGGCCGTGGAGACGGGGCCTTCGTTCATCACGCCGTTGGCGCTCAAGCTCAGCTCCTCGGCATGCGAAAGATAGGGAATATCAAACGCCTGGATGTACTCGAGCGTTCGGCGCAGCAATCCCGAATCCCAGACCGGCCGTCCGTCGTCGGAGACCGCGATGGCCCCCGTTACCACCAGTTCACCGACCTCGGTCATCTCTTCGCCTTTGAGACCGACGGAAACGGCACCGACGGGATAGACATGCGCGAGTTGGGCGCGTTCGCCCTCCGCACGCACGAAACCGACCGCCGCCGGGTCGTCGATGGGCGGCCGCGTGTTCGGCATCGCACAGATCGAGGTGAACCCGCCGGCCACAGCGGCGCGTGCGCCCGACGCGATCGTCTCTTTGTGCTCGTCGCCCGGCTCCCTCAGATGCACGTGCAAGTCCACGAACCCGGGCGCGACTACGAGGCCGCTCACGTCGAACTCTTCTCCGCCCTCGGGAACGACCAGGCCGGGACCGAACCCGGCGATGACCCCGCCGACGATCAGCAGATCGAGCTGCGCGTCAATATCTTGCGACGGGTCGATCAAGCGACCGCCCCTGAGCAGGATCGGCCGAATCATGATCCTCTCTCCCTTTTCGCCGCCTCAGCCCGCTCCGGCGACCCCCCGGTCAGCAGGTAGAGAACGGCCATCCGCACGGCGACGCCGTTCGTGACCTGACGCAGGATGACCGAATGGGCGCCGTCGGCCACGTGCGAGTCGATCTCGACGCCTCGGTTCATCGGGCCCGGGTGCAGGATTAGAATGTCTCGGGGCGCCGCCTCGAGGCGCGCCACCGAGATACCGAAGAAGCGGTTGTATTCACGCAGGGAGGGTATGTAACCGCCCTCCATCCGCTCGAGTTGCAGCCGCAAGATGTTGAGGACGTCGGCCCACTCGATCGCTTCCTCTACCCGCGTGAACACGTGCGCGCCCAGGTCCTCGATTCCATGCGGCACCAGTGTGGGCGGGCCGCAGACCGCCACCTCCGCGCCCAGTTTCAGAAGCCCCCAGATGTTGGAGCGCGCCACGCGCGAGTGCAGGATATCCCCGACGATACAGACTTTCTGCCCCGCGATCGCGCCCTGGTGGTCGCGGATCGTCAACATGTCGAGCAGCCCCTGCGTGGGGTGCTCGTGCTGGCCATCTCCCGCGTTGATCACATTCGAGGCTATGCGCTCGGCGAGAAACTGCGCGGCACCCGAGGAACCGTGGCGGATCACGACCATGTCGATCCGCATCGCCTCGAGGTTGCGCGCCGTATCCACCAGGTTCTCACCCTTGACGATCGACGAGCTGGAGCCGGCGATGTTCACCGTGTCGGCCG
>JBDHAI010000136.1:0-6959 GCA_039588155.1 Gemmatimonadota bacterium
CTGCCGGTCAGCGGGCTCGACTTCGACGTGCCGGGCTACGACACGATGGAGCTGGGTCCCGACCACTTCACCGGGGGCGTGTTCGGGCCGGAGGCAGGACTGGTGGTGACGCTGTTGGCGCTGCCGTTGATCGTCTGGATCTTCCGCACGCCGTGGCTGAACGAGTCGCAGCGGATGGCAGACAATAAGCCGCTCGTTGATCGGCGGGTGGACGGGTGGACGGGTACTGATCACTGATTACTGATTACTGATTACTGACTTCAACAAGACACGGACCACGAGGCCATAGAGATGTCTACCAACACGCTAAGAGCCGCAGTCGTCGGCGCCGGCACGATGGGCAACGGCATCGCCCACGTTTTCGCTCAGAGCGGGTTCGAGGTCACGCTCATCGATGTCGAGGCGAGCTTCCTCGAGAAAGCGCTGGCCGTGATCGACAAGAACCTCAGTCGGCAGGTCAAGAAGGAGAAGATCGACGAGGCCACCAAGCAGGCCACGCTCGGCCGTATCTCCCAGAGCACCGATCTCGGCGATGCCGGTAAGGCCGACATCATCGTCGAGGCCGTCACCGAGGACGAGAAGTTGAAGGCGGAGATCTTCAAGAAGCTGGACCAGGTCGCCAAGGACGGCGCCATCCTGGCCAGCAACACCAGCTCCATACCCATCACCCGGCTGGCGGCCTACACGAAGCGGCCGGAGAAGGTGATCGGGATGCACTTCATGAACCCGGTCCCGGTCATGCAGCTGATCGAGGTGATCCGCGGGCTGGCGACCGACGACGCCACCGCGAACGCGGTGGTCAAGCTGTCCGAGGACCTGGGCAAGACGCCGGTCGTCGCCAACGACTCGCCCGGCTTCGTCAGCAACCGCGTGCTGATGCCGATGATCAACGAGGCCATCTACTGCCTGCACGAGGACGTGGCCGAAGCGGAGGCCATCGACCAGATCATGAAACTGGGGATGAACCACCCCATCGGGCCCCTGGCGCTGGCGGACCTGATCGGGCTAGATGTATGTCTCTTCATTCTCGAGGTGCTGCACAACGACCTGGGCGAGGACAAGTATCGGCCCTGCCCGCTGCTGCGGAAGTACGTGGACGCGGGTTGGCTGGGACGGAAGTCGGGACGAGGGTTTTATGCGTATGATTGAGTGGAGACGTCAGGGAGAGTGATAAGTAATAAGTGATAAGTAATAAGAAGAGGGTAATAAGTGATGGGTGACAAACCGTTAGAGTCTCACTTATCAGTTATCACTTATCACTTATCAGTTCATGCCAGACCACATCGGGACCGGCAGCCTAGATGAAGCGCGACTACACACTGACCGAAGAACAAGAACAGATCCGGCAACTCGCACGAGAGTTCGCCGCCAACGAGCTGCGGCCGCGCTCCGCCGAGTGGGACCGGACGCAGCAATTCCACGGCGAGGTGCTACCGCTGATGGCGGAGCTCGGGTTCTTCGGGATGCTGTTGCCGGAGGAGTACGACGGGCTCGACCTCGGCATGCTCAGCTATCTGGTGGCGCTGGAGCAGATTGCCTGGGGCGACGCTTCGGTCGCGATCACCATGTCGGTACACAACTCGCTGCCCACCCAGATGATCCTCAAGTACGGCAGCGAGGAGCAGAAGAAGAAGTGGCTGCCGCCCATGGCCCGGGGCGAGAAGATCGGGGCCTTCGCGCTCTCGGAGGCCGATTCCGGCAGCGACGCGGCCAGCCTCAAGGCACGAGCGGTCCGCGACGGCGACGACTGGGTGTTGAGCGGCGAGAAGATGTGGGTCAGCCACGGCGGCGAGGCGGGCGTGGTGCTCGTGATGGTCCGGACCGACGATCCCAGCGATCGCCGGGGCCCCCGAGGTATCGGCGCCTTTATCGTCCCGAGAGACACGGCGGGCTACGTGGTCGGCAAGAAAGAGGACAAGACGGGGCTTCGCAGCTCGGAGACCGTATCCATCGCGTTCGACGACATGCGCCTACCGGCGGAAGCTTTGCTGGGTGACCCGGCCAAGGGCTTCGTCTACGCGCTTTCCAGCCTGGAGGGCGGCCGTCTGGGCGTCGGTGCCCAGGCGTTGGGGATCGCCGAGGCGGCACTCGAGCACTCGATCGACTACGCCGGCGTGCGCAAGCAGTTCGGCCGGCCCATCAAGGACTTCCAGGGATTGGCTTTCAAGCTATCGGATATGGCCACGCGGGTGGAAGCTTCGCGCGGGCTGCTCTATCGCGCCGCACGGGCCTGGGACGCCGGCGAGCCGGACATGCGGCTGTCCAGCATGACCAAGCTGTACTGCAGCGAGACGGCGGTCTGGGTGACGTCGCAGGCCGTCAACGTCTTTGGCGGTTACGGCTTCATGCGCGACTACCCGGTGGAGAAGTTGTTCCGGGATGCCAAGGTAACGGAGATCTACGAGGGTACCAGCGAGATCCAGCGGCTGGTCATCGCTCGTACGCTGTATCAGGAGAAGGCGAGCGAGTAAAGATAGAAAGAACGAGGTGAGCGATGGACGTCTTCAAGGGTATGGGCAAGTACGGTCACGAGCAGGTCCTTTTTACACGGGAGGATTCGGTCGGCTACCTCGGGATCATCGCGATCCACGATACGACCTTAGGACCGGCGCTCGGCGGCACTCGCTTCTGGAATTACGAGTCGGAGGAGGAAGCGCTGATCGACGTGCTCCGCCTGTCTCTCGGGATGACGTACAAGGCCGCCGTCGCTGGGCTGAACCTCGGGGGCGGCAAGTCGGTGATCATGGGCGATCCCGCCACGACGCGCCGCGAGCTGGTATTCCGGGCGCACGGCCGGGCGGTGGAGACGCTGAATGGTCGTTACATCACCGCCGAGGACGTCGGCACGTCGGTCGAGGACATGGACTACGTCCACATGGAGACGGAGTACGTGGTCGGTATCGCCGGCCGCTCCGGTGACCCCTCACCCGTCACTGCCTACGGCACCTATCGCGGGATGAAAGCCTGCGCCCTCGAGCGCTACGGCGACGATTCCCTGAAGAATAAGGCGGTCAGCATCCAGGGGGTCGGCCATGTCGGCTACTACCTGTGCGAGAACCTCGCCTCGGAAGGGGCCAAGCTCTTCGTGACCGACATCCACCAGGACAAAGTCGATCGCTGCGTCGAGGACTTCGGTGCGGAGGCGGTGGCGTCGGAGGAGATCTACGACGTCGATGCCGACATCTTCGCGCCTTGCGCCCTCGGTGCCATCGTCAACACCGCGACCATACCGCGGCTCAAGGTCGAGATCATCGCCGGCGCCGCCAACAACCAGCTGGCCACCTTCGAGGACGCCATGGCGGTCCAGGAGCGGAACATCCTCTATGCGCCGGACTACGTGATCAACGCCGGCGGCCTGATCAACGTCTACTCGGAGCTGGCCGATTGGTCGACCGACCGCTCGAAGCGCAAGGCGGGCGAGATCTTTCAGACACTGCTCGAAGTGTTCGAGTTGGCGCGGGAAGAGAAGCTGACCACCGCGGAGGCGGCGGACAAGACCGCGCAGCGCCGCATCGATAAGGTCGGCACGCTACACCGGTCGCGGATTAGCTAAGCGGCACAAGGTCGACATCGCGGGTTAGCGAACGGGGTCGGAGGAGAAGAATTGAGGAATCTGGAAGCAGTCGATCGCCAGGTGCACGAGGCCATACTGGACGAGATCCGCCGCCAGGGTGAAGGGCTCGAGCTGATCGCGTCCGAAAACTTCGTGTCGCCGGCGGTGCTCGAGGCCATGGGCTCCGTCTTCACCAACAAATACGCCGAAGGCTACCCGGGCAAACGCTACTACGGCGGCTGCGAGTATGCCGACGTGGTGGAAGAGCTGGGGCGCACCCGGGCCTGCGAGCTGTTCGAGGCCGACCACGCCAACGTGCAGCCGCACAGCGGCGCCCAGGCGAACATGGCCGTCTACTTCGCTGTTCTGCAGCACGGCGACACCATTCTGGGGATGGATCTCTCACACGGCGGCCACCTCACGCACGGCTCGCCCGTCAACTTCAGCGGCAAGTGGTACAACGTCGTGCCGTACGGCGTGCGTAAGGACGACCAGCGCATCGACTTCGACCAGGTCCGCGACCTGGCGCGGCGGCACAAGCCGGCGCTGATCATCGCGGGCGCCAGCGCCTACCCGCGCACTATCGATTTCCAGACCTTCGGTGAAATCGCTCGCGAGGTCGGCGCGCGTCTGTTGGTGGACATCGCGCATATCGCCGGGCTCATCGCCGCCAAGCTCCACCCGTCGCCCGTTCCCCACTCCGACGCCGTGACGACCACCACGCACAAGACGCTGCGCGGCCCCCGCGGCGGCCTCATCCTCTGCGGTGAGGAGCTGGCGAAGCCCATCGACAAGGCGGTATTCCCGGGCATGCAGGGCGGGCCGCTGGTCCATGTCATCGCGGCCAAAGCGGTGGCCTTCAAGGAGGCGATGAGCGAGGAGTTCGTGGAGTACTCCCGGCAGGTGATCGCCAACGCCCGGGCCCTGGGCGACAAGTTGATGGCGTCCGGCTATCAGCTCGTCTCCGGCGGTACCGACAACCACCTGGTGCTCGTCGACCTCAGCAACACCGAGCTCACCGGCAAGGAAGCCGAAGAGGCGCTGGGCCGTGCCGGCATCACGGTGAACAAGAACACCGTCCCCTTCGAGACGCGCTCGCCGTTCGTCACCTCGGGCATCCGCATCGGCACGCCGGCCGTGACGACCCGGGGCCTGCGTGTGGCCGAGATGGAGCGGGTGGGCGGCTGGATTGCCGAGATCCTCGATGCGCCGGCCGACGCGGCGCGGGCGGCCCGTGTCCGCGAGGAGATCCGGGAGCAGGGTCGGGAGTTTCCGCTCTATGAGGCCTGGCTGGCGGGTGGCTTCACGCGGCCGTTGGGAATCGGGCCAAGCCAGTAAAAGCGGGGATTTGCGGGCCCTTGGGTGCCCTTGACTGAGGGGGCGCGCCGCGTGAGCTTGTTTAGGGGTTGTTAACGTGGATTTCCCGAGGTGGGGGGACGATGATTGGAGCGATTGTAACTCTGAATTCAGGTATCTGAGGGAACGGGTTGGGCCTTATGGTCGGGGAGAGCCTGCTAGAGAAGCTCCGGGAAAAGAATCCGCGTTATACGGACGCCGCCTACCTATTTGTCCTTTCCGCGCTTCAGTTTGCTATCGAACAGCTGGATGAGCCGCGCCACATCTCCGGGCAGGAGCTTGCCGAGGGCGCCCGCGACCTGGCCATCGAGCAGTTCGGTCCCATGGCCCGTACCGTGCTCGAGCACTGGGGCATCCACTCGACGGATGACATCGGCGAGATCGTTTACGCTCTGATCGATTGCCGGGTGCTCATCAAGCAGGACGACGACAGCCTGGACGATTTCCGCGACGTCTTCGACTTCGACGAAGTCTTCGACCGCGACTATCCCTGGGGGAGGCTTGAGCCGCGCCACTAGCCGACGGACATTAGGGCTGCCTGTTAGGTGAGCGCTTAGAGGGAGGGGGGTGAGTCAGTTGGACCGCGAGCGAGAATTCCCGGAGTGTCTGAAGTGTAACGCGGGGATCATGGTCCCGCTGTCGGACTACGGACGCGAGGGTGCGCCCATCATGTACAAGGCCTGGGTGTGCAGCAACCCGGACTGCGGGTTCAACATCCGGATCGACAACGGCGAGATCAGCTTCGGCCGCCAGATCCAGCAATCCTTCAAATAGCCGCACCTCAGGACCCAAAAGCGGACCCCACCAGGTGGTGAACCGATGAGCGACCTCTACGGCGTCGAACGGTTGCCGCTGCCGCGGGCAGCGGAGATGGCCGAGATCGATCGGCGGTCCCGCGAGGAGCACGGCGTTCCCGAGCGGTTGCTGATGGAGAACGCTGGCCGGGCCATCGCTCAAGTCGTTCAACAGCTCTTCCCGGACGGCAAGGTCGTGGCCGCGGTGGGGAGCGGCCACAACGGCGGCGACGCCTACATCGCGCTGCGAGCTTTGCGTGCCTGGGGCCGCGAGGTCCTGGCCATACAGGCGGGCAGCCAGCCGCCCGACCCCGTACTCGCCCACAGCTGGCAGATCCCCGTCGAGACGACGAACCACAACGCCGCCTTCGGCTCGGCCGCCGTCATCCTCGATGGCATCCTCGGGACGGGGACGACCGGCGCCCCGAACGAAGCGGTGGCTCGCTTGATCGGCATCATGAACGCCGCCGCGGGTGTGCGGGTCGCCGTGGACGGCCCCTCCGGTGTCAACTTCAGCACCGGCGAGGTACCGGGCGCTTGCTTCGAGGCGGACGTCACCGTCACACTCGGCTATCCCAAGCTCGGCCTGCTCTTCCAGCCCGCCCGCTCCATGTGCGGCCGCATCCTCGCCGCCGAGATCGGCTTCCAGCCCGTCAGCGATGAAGAGGTGTCCGCCCTCGTCATTACTCCGGACTGGGCCCGGGCGCGCCTGCCGCTGCGGGCACCCGACGCCCACAAGGGCGACGCCGGCTACCTGCTGATCTGCGCCGGCCGCAAAGGCATGGCAGGCGCCGGTGTGCTGGCCGCTCGCGGTGCGCTGGCCATGGGCGCCGGCATCGTGCGCATCGCCTCCGACGCCGCCAACCGCGAGATCTATCAGAGCGCCGTCCCCGAAGCGATCTTCGTCGACATCGACGACGAGAAAGCGACGATGGAGGCGGGTGCCTGGGCCCACGCCGTCGTCGTCGGACCCGGCCTGGGACAGGACCAGCTCGCCGCCAATCGCTTGCGCCGCACGCTCGAGTGCTCCAACTCGCTGCCCACACTCATCGACGCCGATGGCCTCAACCTCTTGGCCCGACAGCCCGACGCCATCGCCGACCTGGCCAAGGCGCGGCCCGTCGCCATAACCCCGCACCCCGGCGAGATGTCGCGCCTGCTGGGCCTCTCGATCCCGGAGACCCGCGCCGACCCCGTCGCCATCGCCGAGCTCGCCGCCGAGAAGCTCCGCGCCGCCGTACTGCTCAAGGGCGCGC
>JBDHAI010000137.1:0-6933 GCA_039588155.1 Gemmatimonadota bacterium
GCCGTCGGTGGGGACGATCCAGAGCACGGGATCCGGGCGCGTCTGCAGAGCGGCGATGAATCGACCGTCCGGCGACGGCGCCACCCGGGGGTGGATCGGCACGTCGAGCGCGGCCAGCTGTCGCGAAGGTAGCGTGCGGACTCCGGCCCTTGGGTATGCGGGGTCGGCCGGCGATTGAGCGTAGGTGTGGCCACTGGCGCAAGCCAGGACCAGCAGGGTGTTGAGGATGACGGGGGTCTTTGGGATAAGGCTCACTCGCTCGGCCACTCAGCCAACTTGGTGGCGATCTCCAAACGTTGGTCACGCCGCACGAGCTCGATGGCGACCACTTTGCCGATTCGTTCGGGTGAGAGTACTGCCTGTAGCGATGCCATGCCAGTCACCGGTTCGCCGTCCGCGCTCACGATGACGTCGCCCTGACGGATGCCGGCCCTGGCCGCCGGCCCGCCCGGTTCGACTTCCGCCACCTCGACGCCCGAGCTCTGGTCCCGGGTAAGACGGCGCGCCTCCCGGGCGTAGAGCGGCCGCTCGCGGCCGGAGATGCCCAGATACGAACGGCGATAGACGCCGTGCGTTATGAGCGCGGAGAGGATTTGCCGGGTCGAGTCGTTGACCGGAATCGAAAAACCGATGCCGGCACCTCGTCCGATGGCCGCGGTGTTGATGCCGACCACTTGGGCGTGGCTCGTGACCAAGGGGCCGCCGGAGTTGCCGGGATTGATGGCCGCGTCGGTCTGGATGACGTTGTCGATCAAACGGCCGGCCATCGATCGCATCGAGCGGCCCAGCGCCGAAATGACGCCGGCCGTAACCGTGGAGTGAAAGCCGTACGGACTGCCGATGGCGAGCACCAGTTGGCCGACGCGCAACTGGGTCGCATCGCCGAATTCCGCCGCCTCGAGGCCCGAGGCGTTGGCCCGCAGGACGGCCAAGTCGCTCGCCGCGTCGGTCCCCAAGATCTCGGCGATCGCCTCCTCACCGTCGGCGAACGTCACCTCCACCTTGCGAGCATCTTCTACCACGTGGTTGTTGGTCACGATCAGACCGTCGGGTGCGAAGACGGTCCCGGAGCCGTTGCCGTTGGGCGGGTCTTCCCAGGGACTCCGGCGCCGTCCCCAAACGGAGACATTCACCACGGTCGGCCGCATCCGCTCGGCGACCTCGATGACCGCCTGGCTGTAAGCATCGAGGATCGGGGCGCCGTCGGAGCTGCCCCCCCTGGCGCCCGGCTCCCCCTCGCCGCTGCTGGAAATCAGCGGGTGCACCCTGATCTCACTGTCCATGAACCGCCTCTTTTATCTCGTTTCGGTACACTACGATGGTGGCGCCGCTCAGGTTCCCTTGCCTATAATCCCGTTCCCATCAAACGACAACTCCGTCAGGGAGGCCCCATGCGTATTCGCGGCGTGCTCACCGCCTCTGTCGGGCTGCAGATGCTAGCAGCGGGATCGCTGGTCGCGCAGCAGTCCGGCCGTCCGCTCCGCCCTGTACACACGTATTCGATCGTGGCGCGAGACGCAGCCACCGGCCAGCTCGGCGTGGCGGTACAGTCTCACTGGTTCTCGGTCGGCTCCATCGTTTCGTGGGCTGAGCCCGGCGTCGGCGCGGTCGCCACCCAGTCGTTCGTGGAGGTCAGCTATGGCCCGTTGGGTCTCGATCTCATGCGCGCCGGCAAGACGGCCGACCAGGCACTGAAGTCGCTACTGGCCAGCGACGCGCATGCCGATGTGCGGCAGGTCGCCATGGTGGATGCGCAGGGTAACGTTGCGGTACATACGGGGGAGAACGCGATCATCGAAGCCTGCGACATAGAGGGTCAGGGGTACTCGGTCCAGGCCAACCTGATGCTCGAGTCCACGGTCTGCGAGGTCATGACGAAGGCGTACGAAGAAACGGAAGGCGATCTCGCCGAGAAGTTGATGACGGCGCTGGAGGCCGCGCAGGCCGAGGGCGGCGACATACGCGGCAAACAGTCGGTGGCGATACTCGTGGTAAGCGGAGACCGCGGTCTGCCGAAGTGGGGCGGACGCATCTTCGACTTGCGCATCGAGGATCACCCCGAGCCCATTCGAGAGATGCGGCGACTGCTCAACCTCGCCCGCGCCTACAACTACATGAACGAGGGCGACGAGCAGATGACGCTCGGCGATGTGGAGGCGGCGGTCGAGGCCTACGGTAGAGCGGAGGCGCTGGCGCCCGACAGCCATGAGATGGTCTTCTGGCACGCGGCGACCTTGGCGGGGATCGGTCGAATGGACGAGGCGCTACCGCTGTTCAAAAGAGCTTTCGAGATGTGGCCGGACTGGCGGACACTGGTGCCGCGGCTCCCGGCTTCGGGCCTGCTGCCCGACGATCCCGAGCTCATCGAGCGGATCGTCGGCGTTCGATAATTACTCACCACGCACCAAAGGCTCTGACCGATGCGCGAAGCCATTCCGAACGAGGAACGCGCGAAACTGATCGAGGTCGCCCGTGGCGACGCTGCGGCGGACACGCTGCTCAAAAACGCGCGCCTCGTGAACGTGCAATCCGGCGAAATCCACGATGCGGATATCGCCATCTATGACGGGCGCATCGCCGGTTTCGGAAGCTATCGAGCACGGGAAACCATCGACCTGGGAGGCCAGCACGTGTGTCCCGGGTTGATCGATGCCCACGTACACATAGAGTCGAGCATGGTGACCGCGCCCGAGTTCGCTCGAGCCGTCGTCCCGCGCGGTACGACGACGGTGGTCGCCGATCCCCACGAGATCGCGAACGTCCTCGGCGTCCCCGGCATCCGCTACATGCTCGACTCCAGCGAAGGCCTGCCGTTGCGAGTCTTCGTCATGGCCTCGTCGTGCGTGCCGGCCACGCACATGGAGACGGCAGGCGCCAAGCTGGAGGCCTCCGATATCGCGGAGCTGTTCGAGCACCCACGTGTCATCGGCCTGGCCGAGGTGATGAATTTCCCCGGCGTCTTTCTAGGTGTGCCGGAGGTTCTGGCCAAGATTGAGGCCGCCGGCGATCGCCCGGTCGATGGACATTCCCCTGGTCTGTCCGGCCTGCGGCTGAACGCCTACGTCGCGGCGGGAATCGGGTCGGACCACGAGTGCACCGAGCTGGGAGAGGCGCGAGAAAAGCTGCAACGCGGGATGCACATCTTCATACGCGAGGGCACGACGGCACGGAATCTCGAGGCGTTACTGCCGCTGGTGACGCCCGAGAACGCCGCCAACTGCTCGTTCTGCACCGACGATCGTCACCCGCAAGACCTTCTGGACGAAGGCCACATCGACGCGCTGATTCGCATGGCGGTCGCCGCGGGACTGAGCCCGGTCACGGCGATCCAGATGGCGACCGTCAACAGCGCCCGCTATTTCGGGCTGCGGGGCCTGGGACTGGTGGCACCCGGTTATCGGGCCGACCTCGCGGTCTTCGACGGCTTCGACGATTTTCGTGCGACCCAGGTGTTCAGCGCCGGGAAGCTGGTCGCGGAGGATGGAGAGTACCGCGGACCTAGCGTCGAAGCTTTGACTCCACCCGGAAGCAGTGTGCGCGTGAACTGGGAAGTGCTGGATCTCGGCGTAGCCGTCGAGAACGGCGCCAGCGCCCGAGTCATCGAGGCGATCCCGGAGCAGATCATCACCGGCCAGAGCGTGGAGGAGTTGAGGGTCGAGCAGGGCCGAGCCATCGCCGATCCTGGCCGGGACCTGCTCAAGATCGCGGTGATCGAACGACACCACGCTACCGGTAACGTCGGCATCGGGTTCGTCCGCGGCTTCGGCCTCCAGCGTGGCGCCATCGCGTCCACCGTGGCACACGACAACCACAATATCGTGGTGGTCGGCGCCAGCGACGGCGATATGATGGCCGCCGCCCGCGTGGTGGCTGACACCGGGGGAGGACAGGCCGTCTTCGCCGATGGGTCCGTGCTCGCCTCGGTGCCGCTGCCCATCGCCGGCCTCATGTCGGACTTGCCGCTGGAAGAGGTCAGGGATCGCGTCGCGGGCATGACGCGCGCGGCCCGAGAGCTCGGCGGGACCTTGCCCGACCCGCTGATGACCATGTCGTTCCTGGCTCTGGCGGTGATACCGGAGCTCAAGATCACCGATCACGGTCTGGTCGATGTCAGCCAGTTCAAGCCGGTGCCGCTGTTCGTCGCGGACGGCTAAGCCTGCGCCTCGCGAGTTTACAATCGCTGGGAAGCTCCCCATAATACGGCTGCTGAACCACACCCATGCAGGTTTCCTCAAGCGCTGCGGTGGCCCCTGGCTCGTTGTCGTCTTAAGCGGTCGAGCCTTTGTGCCGTTATCTGGTGTTTTAGGGTGGTGTGATTGGTGAAGTCCGCGACCATTGCGCGGTCTCGCGGTCACTCGAACCAAAGGAGATGAATGATGGAGATCAGTAAGAAGATGGCGGAGGCGCTCAACGGCCAGATTAATGCGGAGCTCTACTCTGCCTACGTATATCTCTCCATGTCCGCCTACTTCGAATCCGTCGACCTCCCGGGTTTCGCTGCCTGGATGAACTCACAGGCGCAGGAAGAAGTCGCCCACGCCATGAAGATTTACGCTTTCATTCACGAGCGCGGCGGCCGGGTGAGTCTCGGTGCCATCGACGGTCCTCAGACGGAGTGGGACAACCCCCTCGCCGTCTTCGAGGCCGCCTACAAACACGAGCAACACGTCACCAGCCTGATCCATGACCTCGTGACGCTGGCGATAGCCGAGAAGGACTATGCGACCAAAAACATGCTCGACTGGTTCGTCGACGAGCAGGTCGAGGAAGAGGCCACGGCCAGCGAGATCGTCGCCAAGCTCACACGGATCGGCGGCGAAGGGCCCGCGCTCCTGATGATGGACGCCCAGCTCGGGGCGCGGAAAAGCGGTGAGGAAGGAGAATAAGACCGACTAGCGAGTCCCAACCGCTTACAGCGCGCTGACATAGCCGCGCTGGGCCGCCGGCCGTCGCCTTGCACCATGCAGCGCGGTCGGCGGGCTTTTTTGTGTTCTGACTTACTCCTGCAGATCGCACGTAAGTCAGGCATTCTGACGGACTTCCGGCGTTCTGCCCGACTCGGACCTGCGATTCGAAGGGAGCGCTCGGGCGTCAGCGGCTGGCTGGGAGTCGCCTAAGTCTATCGGTTACAACACTATGTGCCGGTGGGTCACGGCAGGCCGAGCGGGCCTTCAGTGCTTGGCACGGCTGGTGCCTGTATGAAACGGCGCAAGTCTAGAGGCTGAGACACCTTATCCCGCCAGGTGCCCCAACTTTTCCCCCGCGACAACTCTAGAGAGTCAACACATCAACAAGTACGTCTTTCGTCCGAACATAGAGAAAGGACCGCCCGACCGTGTGGCTTTCCGCGATTCTCCCACATTGATCCACCCGGCAGTTTCCCCAATCCGCACAGCGATGTAGACCCTTCAGGCACGCGGTCGGGCGGCTCCTGCCGAGAGCCGCCCGCTTTTTTTTTGTCCTTGATCCCCTTGACCGCTTAGCAGCGGTTTATTTATTTGCCCGACGCAGCCCCCATCGTCTAGTGGCCTAGGATACCTGGTTCTCAGCCAGGAGACCGGGGTTCGACTCCCCGTGGGGGTATGGACAGGCCCGGCTACGTGAAGTAGCCGGGCCTTTGGCTTGGACTGGTGCGTGGATATCCGCTCTCAGTTCCCCGTTTCCAAGTCGTTGAGCGACTTCGCCTCGCCTTGTTCGAGAGCCTTGATGGCACGATCGAGGACCCGATCCCGGCTCACCGCCCAGTCTCGCGATCGTTCTCTCACGAAGATGTTGGGCGCCACGCCGTTCCCTTCGATGGGCTGACCGTCAGGGAGCCAGGCCACGCTGGTCGAGAAGGCGAGGGTCGCGCCACTGGGCAATTCGAAGGCTGCGGCCTGGCCGCTGCCGCCGCCACTCGATTCAGAGGCGACCACCAGCGCGCGGCCCAAACCCTGGAGGCCGCCGACGAAGGTCTCGCAGGCGGAGAGGCAGCCGCGATCGATGAGGATGACGACGGGTCCCGTGTAGGTTTCCCCTCTCGGGCTCGCCAGCAACCGGGGCTTGGATGTGACGGCGCCGGTGACCTCGTCCGAGACGGGCAGCACCTCATCCTGTCCGGGCGCCCTGGAGTTGAAGTAGCCGAGGGTCGCCCGCTCACCGATGAAGCGTCCGGCCATCGCGGCCGCCACGTCGAGGTGACCGGCGTCGTTACCGCGCAGGTCGAGGATCAGTCCCGGAGCCTCGAATACGGCACTCAGCGTTTCGTCGAGTTGCGCGATAGTGGTCTCCGGATCTCCAAGACTGAAGGACGTGAACCGAACGTAGCCCCAGTCGTCGTCGAGTCGCGTCGAGCTCGTGATCTCGGCGCGGCCCAGCAACGCTTTCAGCTCTTCCGGCAAGGCGTCCAGACTGCCAGATGGCCGGAGCACTGTCGCCGTCCTCGTGGCTCCGCTCGGCGTGCGGTAACTCAACTCTATCTGCGAGCCGGGCCGGCCCTCGAAAAGGTGCCGGTCCGTTCTGTAGTCGCGCCATTGATCTGTGCTCCCAGACATGCGCCGGCCGACACGCTCGTGGAGCTCCCCCAACGGCCGACCGTTCACCGACGCGATCTCGCTGCCCAGCGGGATCGAGGCCAACGCTGCGTCGGTGGTGTCGCGAGCGTAGACATACGAATGCACCGCCGGCGTCTCGCCGGCGACGCGCGACACCCTCTCACGTTGGCTGCGAATGACCAGCGCCGGAGCCGTGAGCTCCAGGCCAGGAAAGGTCAGGACTTCCGCGTGGCTGTCGTTCAGTGCCGACAGGAAGCGACCGAGCACTTCCCGGCAGGCCACGGGCGTGTCGGCGCGCTTGGCCGCCGGCTCGAACCCTCTCGATATCTCCTTGAGGTCGATGTCCAGAGACATGAAGAGTGCAAAGGACCAGTTATCCTCGATCAGTTCGCGCGCCGCA
>JBDHAI010000138.1:0-6932 GCA_039588155.1 Gemmatimonadota bacterium
ATCGATGCATTCCGCCTTCGACCAGTTCTTGTCGTCGGCGCGCTGGTTTACCTGCTCGTCGTCCAGACCGGCGACAAGCTCGACGATCTGGTGGCTCGCGTTCTTGAATTCGTCTAAGCAGGCTTCGAGCTCAGGTGCCATTTGGCGGTTCCTTGGTTGAGTCATTTTCTGGCGCAGTCTTTTCGGCGTGCTCGCGGACCCACGCTTCAATCTCGTCCGGCACGAGCAGGCGGTCAGCGATCGCGGCGATCTGTTCGGCCTCGCGCCAGGCCTCCTCCAACTCCTCGAGCTCGCCCGCGAAGGCCCGGCGTTCCGCCTCCTCATGAGCGGCCATCTCGAGCGCGAGCCGGATCACCGCCGGCATGGTTCGAAGCACGCTGACATCTCGGTCGAACGTCAGACGCCCGGGCGCGTATCCCGACTCCCTGGACGAGGCCGAGAATATCTCGTTCAACGTGCGCCGTTCTTCGATGACGCGGACAGCGCTCTTCACCTGGCGCTCGTTACCACCGTACGGATTGATCTTGGGCAAGATCTTCCCGGCGGCCCTGAGGGCGGCGGGGCCGGTAAGCTCCGCCGTTTCGAAGTCGGTGCCAGGCACGAACTCCCTCCACCATTCCCGCTGGGCCAGCCCAATCCGATGAGGCACGCTCAGGATCCAACCGGCGGGTGCGTCCGCGGTCACGAGGCGAACCTGCTTCATGTCCTGGCGAGTCAATACGAGCTGCGACCCGTCTTCGGCTTTGACGCGGGTGATCACCCTTTGTTCGCCGCCGGTGAGAAAGGCGACCCAGGCGTCGTAGACGCGTACGAAGGCGTCGTAGACGATCGAGGCTTCGAGGGCGACCCGGCGCTTGAGGAACTCGCGACCGTAGCGCCAGGCGGCATATTCGGGGCGTAACGGTCTTCCGATGCGAACCAAGTCGAGGCCTTCGCGGAGACGTGCGAGCCCGATGTTCTCCGTGGAGTACCGCGCCCTGGTGTCTCGGAACTGACGCTCGCACTCTTCGATCGCCTCCCAACGCTCTTCCAGCGGCGTCAGGTTCCAGCGCCTGCACTCGCCGCAGATCACCCAGAGCCGACCTTTGTCCTTGTCGAAAGCCAGTCGGCGACCGACCGGGAAGTTCTCGACCGACTCGTTCACGCCGAGATTGCGGTTGCAATAGATACAGGTCTTGTACATGGCGCTGGCATGGGGCTATCGCGCGCTCTGTCTACCGAAGATGCAGAGCGGCGGAGGGCGAGTAAAGAGTGAAGGGTAAAGGGTAAAGGGTAAGGAGTGGAGAGTGGAAGGTGGGAGGATGGCGAATTGGCCGTTACCGTTCCATGTATGCGGCACGAAGCGCGCGCCGCATCAGCTTGTTGGATGCGGTGCGTGGGAGCGAATTGGCGACGATGAGTTCGTGGATCTTGAAGAGCGGGTTGATGCGCTGGGCGATCAGCGACCCGATGTCCGTCTTCAGTTGCTCGCAATCGACTTCACCGTGGGTAACGATATAAACGATCAGTTTCTCGGCGCCCTCACCCTCGGGTTGCACGGCGATGGCCGCGCTTTCATAGACGGCGTCGTGATTCTCGATGACGGACTCGAGCTCCCGGGAGCTGATCTTTATGCCGCTCAGGTTCATCGTGTCGTCGGCACGGCCATGGGCTTTGTAGAAGCCCTCGTGTAACCGCACCATCTGGTCGCCGTGGCGGCGCAAGACTTCGCCGCTCGGGCCGGCGGGGCAACCTGAATAGTACACGTCGTCGTGATCTCGATTGAGAAGTTCTTCGGAAAGCCCGATCGACGGCGGCCGCAAGAAAAGCTCGCCCTCCCCACCCGCGTCGACTGGAGCGTTCTCCGGGTCGAGGATCACGAAGTCGAGCCCAAGGGTTGGAGTGGTGAAGGTCGCGGGCGACGCCGGCTGAACCACGGTTCCGGTAATGTAGCCGCCGCCGATTTCCGTGCCGCCGCAATATTCGATGACGGGTGCCCGATATCCGCTGCGGCTCATCAGCCAGAGGTAGTCTTCACGGTTCGATGGTTCGCCCGTCGAACTGAATACGCGGACACCCTCCCAGGCGCTAAAGGGTACGGCGTCCGCCGTTCGCCAGGCGCGCACCAGAGAGGGCACGGTTCCGAGCACGCTGACGCCGGCCTGGCGTACGAAACGGGTAAAGCCTTCGCCGCTCGGGCTGCCTTCGTACAGAGCCATGCTGGCGCCGTTGATCAGCGAGGCGTAGATGAGCCACGGCCCCATCATCCAGCCGATGTTGGTCGGCCAGGCTACGACATCGTCGGTACGGATATCCTGGTGAAAATGCCCGTCCATCGCGCACTTGATGGGCGTGAGGTGGGTCCAGGGTATCGCCTTGGGATCTGCCGTGGTTCCGGACGAGAAGAGCACGTTGGTGATGTGGTAGGGTTCGGCGATCCGAGACTCGAACGGCTCGTCATCGCCGAGCAGGTCGATCCACGACAGGTCGCCATCCCGCACTACTGAATCATCTTCGGCCACGGACGGGATGACAATCGCGTGTTCGGCAGCGGCTTGTCGCACTTTATCATAGAGACCGATGCGCTTGCCGCCCCTCAAGAAGCTCGCCACGGTAATGACGCTCCGCGCTTGCCCAATCTTCATCCGCTTCGCGATCTCGACCGGTGAGAAGCTGTCGGCTATGGAGACCACGCGGCAACCTGCGCGCACGATGCCCAGATAGGCCGCGACGCACTCCAGCGTCATAGGCATGTAAAGAGCGATCGCGTCGCCTACCGAGAAGCCGTGCCTTAGCAGGCCGTTGGCCACGCGGTCGACGAGGCGCTCGAGTTCGCCGTAGCTGAGCGTCTCCAGACTCTCCGTCGTCTCACTGCCGACTATAACCGCGGGCTTCTCGCGTGGACTGGTGAAGCAGCTGTCGACGCAGTTCATCTGCGCGCTGGGGAGCCATTCGGGATGTCGTGGGTCTTCGAGGTTACCCATCAGACGTACGGGCGGCTTGAGCAGCACGATGCCCAGCCGCTCGATCACCATCTCCCAAAAATCCGCTCTATGATCGACAGACCAGGCATGGAGAGCGCTGTAGCTGTCGTAGCCGAGCTCGTCGATGAGGCGTCCGAGGTTCGAAGCGGCGAGCTGTTCCTCGCTGGGCCGCCAGGCGGGAGGCGGACCGGCCTCCGCGGGTCGAGCGGCGAAGATCTCGAGATAGCGGGCCCAGTGCACGTCGAACGGAATGTTTGGTTGAGCGCGAGCCTGGGAGACGAAGGCCTGCCACTCGGTCTCCTGGGCTTTGGCGTCGCTCATCGCCAGTACTCCATGCCGGAGCTTGGCGCGCGCTGGTTGCAGCTGCCCACAAGCCAACTCCTGTTATCGTTGGAGAACGGTCATCTTTACAAGCTCCGACGCGGAGCGCGGCGATGCAAGTGGCCGCAGGCCCGGGTCAGTCGCATCTTTCCAGCCGCCAGTTGCGCGGCCATAACCGTCGATTCTAAGACTCGCTCGTGCGGGCAGCCTATGTCACAATTAAAGAACTTCATTAACGAGATTCACCGCCGATCCCTCTGGCAGGTGCTCGCCATTTACATCGCAGTGGCCTGGGTGGTGTTGCAGGCCGTCGAGGTACTGACCAGCAGCTACGGTTTGCCGGCGTGGTTCCCGGCACTGGCGGCGGCCCTCTTGTTGATGGGCCTGCCGTTCGTGCTGGCGACCGCTTTCGTGCAGGAAGGCGCACCAGGTATTCGCCGCAGCGACCCGACCCTGCTGCCGGACACGAGCGACCCGATTCTGGCCGCAGCGCCAGCGGGTTTGAGCCACGAGAGCCAGGGCGTGAGGAGCGTGTTCAACTGGCGGAACGCGATCCTCATCGGTGCGGCGCTCTTCGCCATCTGGGGGGTCATCTCGACAATCTGGCTGTTCACAGGCTTCCGCGGCTTGGTGGTGAAGGCGGAGGCGGCCGACTTGTTCGAGGCGAAGGACGCGGTGGTGGTGGCCGACTTCGAGAACAGCACCGACCAGCCTGCTTTGGGCCTGGCGGTGACCGAGGCGGTGATCACCGACCTTGACCAGTCAGAGTACGTGACAGTCGTGGAGCGGAGCGAGTTGGCTGAAGTGCTCGAGCGCATGCGCTTGCCCGACACGACCAGCCTCAGCGCGGACATCGCGGTGGAGGTGGCCCAGCGCGAAGGCTATCCCGTGGTGGTGTCCGGGTCCGTGACGCCGCTGGGAAACGGTTATCAAATCAGCGCACGGATCATCGAGGCCACGACAGGTGATGTCGCCGTTCGGCTGCGCGAGACTGCGATGGATGAGGCCGAAGTCATCCCGGCGGTGGAGAGGCTGGCGCGGCTGACCCGCAGGCATCTGGGCGAGTCGTTGACCAGCCTGCAGCGCAGTCAGCCGCTGCCGAACGTCACAACGGCCTCGCTCGAGGCTCTGGAGCTCTATTCGCAAGGTCGCGCGCTGCTGCGTCGAGGCGATGCCGCATCGGCGATACCGCTGATGGAGCGAGCCGTAACAGTGGACACGGCCTTCGCGTCGGCGTATCGCGGCCTGAGTGTCGCCTACAGCAACGTGGGTAATACGGGCGCCGGGCAGACCAACGCAGAGAAGGCATTTCGCCACGCCGACCGCCTCGTCGATCTCGAGCGCTACATGACCGGCGGTACGTACCATTCTTGGAGACGTCAGCTCGACTCGGCGACCTACTACTATCAGCGGGTGCTCGATCGCGAGCCCGAGAATTTCGTGGCGGTGAACAACCTGGGTGATCTCTACGAGCGGATGGGACGCTACGAGGATGCCCTGCGTCTTTATCGGATCAGCGTCGACATCGATCCCACCAGCTTGACCGGCCACCTGAACATGGCGAGCGCCGCGGCGACGCTCAGTGAGTACGCCGTCGCGGAGTCCGCCATGGTGGTCATGCGAGAGAGGTTCCCGGGCGCCTTCGCGACCAATTACTTCGAGTTTTCGCTAGCCCAGTACACCGGCGACTTTGACCAGGCCAGGGCCGGGGCCCGGCTCACCGCCGACATGCCCTCGCCGGTCTACAACACGTGGGGCTATTGGCTCCTAACGGGAGCCGAGGGAACCCGGGGCCACATCGACGCGGCATTAGCCTTTGCCGATACCTCTATGCGCATGGCCACAGAGGCCGGGTCACTGTTACCTCTCTATCTGGCTCTGCAGACCGTCGAGCACATCGCGCTGGCCGCGGGCCAACCGGAGCGAATCACACCATTTCTGGAGCCGGTCTTCAGCGCAGTAGCGGATGATCCTTCGCCGACGTTCAAGCACCTGGGTCTGGCGTTCATCGCCCAGGGCCAAGCCTTGACCGGCGAGCTGAACGAGGCTCGCGCCACACTTGCCCGCATGGACTCCCTGGCCGCGAGCGGAGACTTTCGCCCCTACGGTGCCGGGGAGCGAGTCCGAGCTCTGATCGCCCTCCTCGAAGAGCGCCCCGAAGAGAGTCTGGAGTACCTCAACCGGTCGCGGGCGGCCGACTTTAGCGTTCGCTTTCGTGGCGAGCGGCTGTTGCGCGGCGATGCCTACGCGGCACTGGGACAGCTGGCGGAAGCGGCGGCTCAGTATGACACGCTGACTATCAGCTATGAACTCGATTTCCGTGACGTTGGCATCTACGGTCCGTTGAAGGCGCTAGCTCACGAGCGGGCGGGCGCCGTCTATCTCGCCCTCGGCGATTCGGCCACCGCCGCACGCCACCTGGCCGCCTTCGCAGAGCTCTGGAACGACGCCGACCCGGCGCTGCAGCCGCGGGTCGAGTCGGCAGTGCGCACGCTCGCGCAGCTGGCCGGTGAAGGCAACTGAGGAACGCCGGCCATGCCTGCTGACGAGCTACGCGGCAGATGGTCACTCGTGACCGGGGCCTCGAGCGGACTGGGCATCGACTTTGCGCGTGAGCTGGCCAAGAGGGGTGCGAATCTGATTCTCGTGGCGCGGCGCGAAGATCGCCTTCGCAACGTAGCTGACGAGTTGATTGGAGCCTACAACGTCGAGGTAGAGGTCGTTTCCGTGGATCTGGGAGTTCGCGGAGCCGCGGATCGCCTGTATCTGGAGCTGGCGGCGGCTGGCCGTGAAGTCGACATACTGATCAACAACGCCGGCTTCGGAGTGCACGGTACTTTTCTCGATAACCCCTGGGAGCGTGAGCTGGAGATGATGGACCTCGACATCATCGCGCTGGTGCATCTCAGCAAGCTGTTCACGCCCGGCATGGTCGAGAGGGGTTACGGACGCATCCTACAGGTGGCCTCGACGGCGGCCTACCAGCCGGTCCCGACCTACGCCGTTTACGGCGCCGCCAAAGCTTTCGTCTCATCCTTCGGCGAGGCGCTGAACTACGAGTTGAAGGGGACGGGTGTAACGTGCACGGTGGTGTCTCCCGGTGTCACCGGCACCGAATTCCAGGAAGTCGCCGGGCACTCGTACACGACGTACATGCGGCGCGTAGAGATGAAGAGCGAAGATGTGGCGCGCCTCGGCATCGAGGCCATGCTGGGCGGCCGAAGCAGCATCGTCACCGGGCTCGCCAACGCGGTCGGGGTGTCGATCCAGCGCCTCCTCCCACGCCGAGCGGTCACGGCCATGGCCGCCTATTTCATGAAAGCCGGCAAGTAGCTACTTGGCCGCGGCCTCTCCCGAGCGAAGCTTAGGGAGGAACCGCGGCACGCGTTCCGCGTAGCGCACGAACTCATCTCCAAAGCGCTCGCGCAGCTCGCGCTCTTCGAGCAGAACGACGAGGTAGAGCGCCGGCACACACAACAGCGCGATGACGTAGACGACCAGGTAGTTCGTGAAGAAGGCAACGGCGAACGTCCCGAGCATGACGGCAACGTAGCGTGGGTGCCTGATTCTTCCGTAGATGCCGTCTGTGAGAAGCCTGTTGTCCGGTCGCTCGGGCGCGATCTCCGGCACGCCCAGCAGCATGCGAGC
>JBDHAI010000139.1:0-6921 GCA_039588155.1 Gemmatimonadota bacterium
CCATCGGGGTGCGACGCCGTTGGAAACCGCATCGGATAGCCAAGATAGGCCTGCCGGAGGGCCGGCGCAAACCGCCCCAGAGCGGGTCTTTTTAGCCGGGCCTCAGGGTTTTTCGGCCCTTTTCAGCGCCCCGGCCAGCCGGACGTAATCGGCGACGGGAAGCGCATCCGGCCGAGTGGCGGGATCGATCGCCAGCGAACTCAGGAGCGCCTCGAGCTGGGCGGCGGACAGCTCGTACTCGGGCGCCTGACGGATGACTTTCTGCAGCTGCTTGCGTCGGCGGCTGAAGGCCGCCCGAGTCAGCCGGCGGAACGATTGCTCCTCCGCCACGCTGAGCGGCGGCGGCGATATGGGCTCGATGCGGACGACCGCCGAATCGACGTCGGGCCGGGGCCGGAAGGCCTGCCGCGAGATGGTGAAGAGCGATTCTACCCCCGCCAGCGCCTGCACGCCCACCGTCAGCGCGCTGTAGTCCTTGACGCCAGGTTGGGCGACCAGCCGCTGGGCAACCTCTTTTTGGACCGTGAGCACCATGACCGTGGGCCGGTGCCGTTCCTCGAGGATGTGGAAGATGAGCGGCGTCGTGATCGCGTACGGGATGTTGCCGATGACCTTGAACGCGTTTCCGTCGGCGAGCTGGGCGATGGAGATATCGAGGGCGTCGGCGTGCACGACCTCGACATCATCTCTCTCGCCGAACTCGTCCCTCAGCTGCGCCGCCAGTTCGTCGTCGAGCTCGACCAGCGTCAGGTGGTCAACGCGGTCCACGAGATGTCGGGTCAGCGCGCCCGTGCCCGAGCCGATCTCTACGACGCGGTCGCCGGCCTGGGGCTGCAGAGCTTCGACGACCTTACGCTGCAGGTTGGGATCGACCATGAAGTTCTGGCTGAGCGACTTCTTGGCCCGGTGTCGCGGCGGCTGGAGCATTCTTTGACCTAAGCGCGGAGCACGAAAGCGGTCTGATCGTCGGGCGCCGGATCCGCGCGCTGGGCCCGCACCTCGAACATCGCCTCGACGATCTCGTCCGCCGGATCGTGGCGATGCCTCGTGACCGCTTCCAGCACGGCCCGCTCGGTAGTCGTGAGGGACGGGTTGGTGAGGCCGTCGGTGAACAGACAGAGCACGTCCCCCGGCTCCCAGGCGATGAGCGATTCGCCGTACGATCCGTACTCGGCGATCCCCAGCGGTGGACTGGTCGCCGGCAGGCGCTCCGGTGGCTCGGTACCGTGTAGGCGAAAGGCGTGGGCGTGGCCGGCGTTCGCGTAGCAGAGCCTCTCCTTGGCCGGGTCGATCACACCGTAGAAGAGGGTCATGAACATGTCTGTGCTCTCGAGCTTCTGGACGAGCGCATGGTGGAGCGATCTGAGCAGGTCACCCGGCGACGACGACTCCCGCGCGTAGATGCCCATCGCGCTCGTGGAGAGCGCCATGATCAGCGATGCGCTGAACCCGTGTGACGTGACGTCGCCCAGCATGGCGCCGATCTTCCCGTCCGCCAGCTTGAACAACTGGTAGAAGTCGCCACCCACGGGCCGGGCCGGCACGCAACGCGCCGCCACATCGGCCACTTCGGTAAACTCGCTCAGGTCGGGCAGCAACTTCATCTGCAGCTCGTACGCGAGGTTCAGCTCACCGATCAGCTTCTCGCGCGACAGAATCTCTTCGAACAGCCGCAGGTTCTCGATCGCACTCCCGATCTGCCGCGCCAGCGTCTGCAGCAACCGGCTCTCTCCCGCGTGGGAGATGACCGCGCCGCTCCGCCGGCCGATCAGGTTGAGCACGCCGACCGTGCGGGTGGCGCCGCCCGGGCTCGTGTAGCTGACCGGCACAGCCACCCAGGGCTCGGGGGTCGCACCTAGCCGCTCCGCCAGGCCAGCGGGCAAGCTGTCGGTGTCCTCGAGGCGGATCGTCCGTTGCTCACGAAAGGCGAGGGCGGAGACCGAGATGGACGACGAGACCGCCACCCGCTCCGCCGCAGTGCGCGAGGGGCCCTCGGACGCGGCGAGCACCAGCTCCTCCGACCGCGGGTCGTAGAGCCAGAGGGAGGCACGCTCGGCGCCGGTGACGCGCACGACGCCCTTCAATATCTGGCCGGCCGCGTCCTCCAACCGTGTGACGGCGCCCAGCCTCTCGGTGATGCTGTGCAGCAGCTCGATCTCTTCCTGTCGCTCCGCCAGGTCCCGGCGACTCTCGGCCAGCTGCAGTTCGAAGCGGACCGCCTCGTCCAGCAGATCGCGACCAAACTCCGCCCAGGCCTCCGAGCGGGCGTCGCCGCCGGGCCGCACCTGCACCGCATGTCTCAACCCGGGCGATTGCAGCCAGTGCAGCACACCGTCGGGGGCGTCGAGCGGTTCTCTACTCGGCGCGACGTGCTCGAGCGAGCCGTCGACGTTTTCGCTCCAGAGGTGCAGGTTCACGCCCGAGCTGGCACGAATCCGCTCGAGCAGCTCGGCCAGCGGTTCGGCGGCCGTGGCCGGCGACGCGGCCGCCTCGCCCAGCCGCGGCACCTCCCAATCGCTGTTCAACGTCAAGGTGACCGAGTTACCCGTCTCGTTGTAGGCTACCTCGTCGGCCAGCTGTTTGAGCAGGAAGAGTCCGCGCCCTCGCGATTGCTCGATGGCGCCGCCGGCCCGCGGGTCTGGAATGCCCAGCGGGTCGAAGCCCGTACCCTCGTCGGTCACCTGCACCTTGATCGCCCAGGCGTCCACGGTCGCGCGCACGCGCACGCTCTTGCTGCGGTCGCCCTGGTTTCCGTAGAGGATGGCGTTGGACAGCGCCTCGCTCAGCGCGATCCGCAGGTTGACCAGCGTGCGCTGCCCATAGCTGCGATAGTCGCGGCAGCGGTCGGCGAGCAATTTGATGACGTGGGCGATCACGGACACGTCGCTGGGCAGCTGCAGGTGAATCTCGTTGGACATGTAGCGGTCCAGCTCGCCGGCCTTGGCGCTGGGCACGCGCCCGATCGCGGCCAGCTTTTCTCCGAGATCCTCACGGGTGACGGGTCGGGTGAAGCAGTCGTGGCAGCCGTGCTTGAAGGCGGCGATGACGTTGGTGACGTCGCACTCGCTCTCGGCGACCGCCCAGAGCGTGGAGCGCGGGAAGATCTGTGCGATGTTCGCCCACTCGCCGTCGCTGGGGCTGAGGGCGAGGTCGGTGATGACCAGCCAGGGCCGGGAGTCGGCGTGGGTTTCGAGGTTATCGAGGTTGGAGACGAGACGTGCGGCGAGCCCGAGACCCTCGACGGCCTCGGTCAGCTCCGCACCCAGATCGGTTCGTTGGGTGACGACGAGGGCGGATCTCTGTCCTTCCCCGCGTCTGGCCATGGCAGAATCAGAATCCCTCGAGCGCCTGTTCCCGGGACTCGCCGATAAAGAAGAGCGTGTCCAACTTCGTGAGCTCGAAGAGCAAGCGCAGATCCTCGTTCAAGTTCGACAGCCGCATCTCGCCGCCCTTCTCACGGATCTTCTTTGACAGGCCCACCAGTACCCCGAGGCCGGAAGAGTCGATGTACGCCGTCTCCTCGAAGTCGATCAGGAATTTCCGCGACCCGGAGTCGAGCAGTCTGAGCACGTCGTCTTTCAGCTCCTGCCGATTCCCGACTATCAATTGTCCGCTGACTTCGACGATCGTCACATCGTCGTGTTGCGAAACCTCAAAGTTCATTCAGCCTCCGAGCGTGGATGTTCGAACGATAAACTCCGCCGGGCCCTAACCGCACGGCAACTTCCCCGGGTCGGCGGCCATGAGCGCCGTCACGTAGGCCACCCACTGTATGCTCGCCGGATCGGCGCCCCGCGACAAGTCGTTGTACGGCTGGGCCAGCCCGTGCAGGATCGGCCCGATCGCCGTGGCGCTGGCCAGCCGTTCCACGAGCTTGTAGGCGATGTTGCCGGCAGCGAGATCCGGAAAGATAAGCACGTTGGCGTGACCCGCGACAGGACTATCGGGCGCCTTCTGTTGGCCGACGTGACGGATTAAGGCTGCATCTGCCTGCAGCTCGCCGTCCGCCGCGATCTGGGGGCAGAGCTTTCGGAACAGATCGTGGGCTTCCCTCATCTTGAGGACGGCTGGCGAATCCGCGCTGCCCCGGGTCGAGAACGAGAGGAAGGCGAGGCGCGGCTCGTCGCCCACGATGACGCGACGCATCCGCGACGCCTGTGCGGCGATCTCCATCAGCTGCTCGGCGCTGGGGTGGGGAATGACGCCGGCGTCCGCGAAGGTCAACACCTCGTGCTCTGGAGTACCTCTGAACGACGGCACTACCATATAGAAGGCACCCGACACGAAACCCGCCCCCTCCGACACGCCCACGGTACGGAGCGCCGCCCGAATCACCTCGCTTGTCGCGTGCGTAGCGCCGGCCACGGCGCCGTCGGCATCGCCGCTCGACAGCATCATCCCGGCGAAGTAGAGCGGATCGCTCAGCGCCGCTCGCGCCTGGCTCGGCTCGAGCAACTCGCCCTTCTCGGATCGCGATTCGCGGTACAGCTCGGCGTAGCGATCCAGCTCTGGGTCCTCGGCCGGTAGCCGCACGGCGCCGCGCCAGCCCTCCGGCGCCCGGGCCGACCCGGCAGCCAGCAGGACCGGCTCGATGTGAGCTTCGTCCTGCAGGCGGACCGCGGCCTCGCGCACGCGCTCGTCGTCACCTTCGGCGAGAACGACGCGCCGGCCGGCGCTTTCGGCGCGTTGTACCAGTTTCTCGAGGAAGACCACCGAAAGTTATCCCGACAGCTCGGCCTCGAGCCGCCGCAGGACGGGTGCGCTGACGAATCGAGAGACGTCACCACCGAGAGAGGCGACCTCGCGTACGAGTGAGGCGCTGAGGAAGGTGAAGTCGCTGGCGGGCGTCATGAAGATCATCTCGAGCTCGGGCATCAGCTCGCGATTCATCTGTGCCATCTGGAACTCGTATTCGAAGTCGCTGACGGCGCGCAGGCCGCGGACGACGAGACGCGCGTTGACGCGCTCGCAGAAGTGGACGAGCAGGCCGCTGAACTCGCCGATTTCGATGCGCGGCTCGTTGGCGAAGCACTCCCCGATCATCTGCATCCGCTCGTCGACCGAGAAGAGCCGGTCTTTCTGCTGGGTCGCGTGGTGAGCGACGGCGACGATGAGCCGGTCGACGAACTTGAGGCTGCGACGCGCGATGTCCTCGTGACCCAGGGTCAGTGGATCGAAGGTACCCGGGTAGATTGCGACCCTCGACGCGTTCATCTTCCCTCCTCTTCCATATCGGCGGCCGCGATGAAGGTGATCACCGTATCACCGTAGCGCCGCTCTCGAGCTATCGCCGGTGAGTTGAGTGGCTCGCCCGGCTCGTGCTCGATCGACAGTAGTCGTGCGAACGGGACCTGCATGTAGCGCTCCAGCAAACGGCCCGCCAGCCCCCGGCCGTAGGGCGGGTCGGCGACCGCGATGTCGAATGCGTCCGCTCCCAGACCGTTTAGGTACGAGAAGACATCCCGCTCGATCACTTCGGCCGCATCGCCCGCCCCGAGTGCTTGGATGTTCTCGCGAATGCACTGGATGGCCCGCCGGCTCCGCTCCACGAAAGTAGCGTGCGCGGCCCCGCGGGACAGCGCCTCCAACCCCAGAGCACCGCTGCCGGCGAACAGATCGACGACCGTTGCGCCCGCGAGCTCCGGCCCCAGCATACTCATCCACGCCTCTCGCGCTCGCTCGGGCGTCGGCCGCACGGTCAGCCCCTTCGGGGCCTTGAGACGCCGGCGGCCCCAGCGGCCCGCTACGATTCTGACTTCGCCCAAGCCGCCCCGCTCGCCTTGCGGATATCGATCACCTGCGCTTGCACGGTCTCGATGCCCTGCCACTCGCGTGTGCGCAGCTGAAACGCGAGATCGACCCGCGACCTTTCGCTCAGCCAACTCAGCTCAGCGGCCTGCCCGAAGGCGATCGCCTCGGGGGTCACGCCTTCGCCCACCTCGACCCGCAACCTCAGGTGATCCCCGCCGACGAGCTCCGGGTCGCCGCGCAGGGCGACGTCCCGCGCCAGGAAGACGGGCTTGGGGTTACCCTGGCCGAACGGCCCGAAGTGGCCGAGGAAACGCCAGAGCTCCGCGTTGACGTCGGTCATCGCCAGCTCGTGATCGACGCGCAGCCTGGGGCGTAAGTCATCGGCATCCAGGCGCTCACGCGCCAGGCCGTTCAGGGCTTCCCGGAAGGCTGCGACCTTGTCGCTGCGGATTTGCAGGCCGGCGGCGGCGCTGTGGCCGCCGAACTGCTCAAGGTGCGCTTCGCAGGTCTTGAGTGCTTCGTAGAGGTGGAAGCGCGGAATCGACCGTCCCGAACCCTTGCCGCGCTCGCCGTCGAGGGCGATGAGGAAGGTGGGCCGGTAATACCGCTCCAGCACGCGTGAGGCGACGATACCGATGACGCCGGGGTGCCAGCCCTGAGCCGCCAGCACGATGGCCCAGTCGTTTTCGGCATCGTAGGTGGCCTCGAGCAGCTCGAGCGCCTGGTCCAGCGTCGCCCGGTCTTCCTCCTGTCGCAGCTTGTTCTCCGCATCGACGATCGCTGCCAGGCGGTCGACCTCGTCTTCGTCGTCGCTGAGCAGCAGCTGGACGCCGCGCATCGCCTCGCCCATCCGTCCCACGGCGTTCAGGCGCGGGCCGATGACGAAGGCGATTTGGCCGGCGTTGATCGGCCGATCCGCCTTCAGGCCGGTGACCCGCAACAGGGCCCGCAGACCCGGGTTGGGCGTCCGCTGCAGCACCTTGAGGCCGAAGCGGGTCAGAACGCGGTTCTCACCGGTCAATGGAACCAGGTCCGCGACGGTCGGGAGGGCGACGAGGTCGAGGTACTTGTAGAGGTCCTGACCCTCGCGACCGCGGTGCTCGAACAGGGCCTGCAGCAGCTTGAAGGCGACGCCAGCGCCGCACAGCACCTTTTCCGGGTAGCCGCCGT
>JBDHAI010000140.1:0-6883 GCA_039588155.1 Gemmatimonadota bacterium
CGCCGAAGCCAGGGGCGTGCCCGTGCTGATCAGCGAGCTCGGTACCGCCGAGTTCTACCGCCGGATCAACCCCTTCCTCAACGAGCAGTTCGCGCGGCAAACTCACGTGCATGGCTCGCTGGCCGACGTGTACGGTGTGGGTTTGCTGTTCGTCGGCCGTAGCGGGGTAGGGAAGAGCGAGTGTGTCCTCGACCTCGTCGAGCGGGGCCATCGCCTGGTTGCGGACGACGTGGTGCGGATCACTCGACAGGGACACGATGTCCTGATCGGCCAGGGCCTCGAGTTGGCCGGCCACCACATGGAGATCCGTGGAATCGGGATCGTCGACGTTGGCGCATTGTTCGGGATCCGCGCCGTTCGGCAGCAGAAGCGCATCGAGGTGATGGTTCAACTCGTCGATTGGTCGCGGGCGGAGGCGTACGACCGGACAGGCCTCGACCTCGATTCCACGGACATATTGGATGTGCCCATCCGTAGGGTCACCGTGCCGCTCAACCCCGGGAAGAACATTACGGTGATTTCGGAGGTGGTGGCCATGACCCACCTCCTGCGCTACGCCGGCGTCGATTCCCCGGCGTTCTTCAATCAGAAACTCAAGGACGCCATGGCGCCAGTACGTGAATACCTGGAAGAGGATTATGAATAAAGATGTCCAGGGTATCCTGGTCGGGCACGGTAGGTTGGCCGAGGGCATGCTCAACGCCGTGGAGGAGATCACGGGCTCCCGGGAAGGGCTGTACCCGATCGATAACAGCGGCCTGACTCCGGAAGCACTCGAAGAGCGGCTGAGCGAGGTGGCCGGCGGCGGACCCAGCGTCGTCTTCGTGGATTTGCCCAGCGGCAGCTGCGCGTTTGCGGCACGTCGCCTCCAGCATCGGCGTACCGATATGGCGGTCGTCTGTGGCGTCAACTTGCCGTTGCTCCTCGACTTCATGTTTCATCGGTCGCTCACGCTCGACGAAATCGTCGAAAGGCTCCGGACCCACATAGGTGTCTCGATAGAACACTCGAATGGCGATTCTGCTGTGCCGGGTCGATGACCGCCTGATCCACGGCCAGGTCGTCGTCGGGTGGGGCGCGCAATTGCGTCTGGCCTTTATCGCCGTCATCGACGATGAGCTGTCCGATAGCGGATGGGAACAAGATCTCTATCGCGCCGGACTTCCCGACGGACTGGAGGCTCGATTCGTCAACGTCGATGACGCGGTCGAGCTGATTCCGCAGTGGAATGACAGCAACGAGAGCGGCTGCCTTCTCACGCGCGACCTCGCGACCATGCGCAGGTTGGCTGAGCGACAGGTGCTGGACGGCATCGACGTGAACCTGGGTGGGTTGCACGATGCACCAGGCCGCGAGCGCGTCCTGCCGTACCTATTCTTGAGCGATGCGGATCTTCAGGAGCTTCGGCGGCTCAGCCGCACCGGAGTTCGCGTCAACGCTCAAGATGTGCCCAGCGCCCGCAAGATCGGGCTCGACGAGCTCCTCGGGCCGACGTCCACTTAGAACTGGATGCTATGAATTATCTGGCGCTGGCCCTGATCGGCGGCCTGCTGGGGCTCGATACGGTTTCCTGCGCGCAGACCATGATCTCGCGCCCCATCGTCGCCGCGCCCCTCGCGGGCCTGCTGTTGGGAGATCCTGCCAGCGGCATGTATGCCGGGGTCCTCTTGGAGATCGTCAGCCTCTACCAGCTGCCGATCGGCGCCCACCTCGGCTGGGACACTGGTCCGGCGGCCGTGGCCGCCGCGGCGCTGGCAGCCGGGAGCGGAGGCGGCAGCGTCGCCCTCCTGATGGGCGCGGGCTTCGGCGCTCTCGTGGGCTGGGTCGGCAGCTGGACCGTGCACGTCATGCGCCGTGCCGGCGCGGGCTTCGCCGCGAACGCGGGCCGGGACCCGATGACGCCGGGATCTCTGACGGTGCGGCACTTCGCGGCGATGGCCGTGGACTTCTTCCGCGCCGCGATCTTGACGCTGGCGGCGCTCGTTGCGGTGACGTGGTTGACTTCTGGCGTCGGGGAGGCAGCGGCGGCGGCCTCGGGCGCCGCCGCGACCGTCGCGCTCGTCTGCGCTAGCCTGGCGCTAGGCGTCGGTGTCCGCTCGATGGCCGGGGGACGGTCTGTGGTCGTTGCCTTCGGCGTCGGATTCGCCTTCAGCGCACTGGTCTCGATATGGTTCCACTGAGCCGGACGACGAGCCTGAAGCTGCTGCTGCGAAGCCTGACCATTCAAGGCTCCTGGAACTACCGCACCCTGCAGGGAACAGGATTCGCGTTTTCGATCATCCCCATGCTCCTACGCCTGTACCGAGATCACCCCTCTGAGCTCGAACGTTCGGTGGGTCGGCACTCCGGGTTCTTCAACGCCAACCCTTACCTGTCCACGATGGCTGTCAGTGCCGTGGCCCGAATGGAGGCCGAGGGCGCCGAGGCGGAACAGATCGAGCGCTTCAAGAGCGCGCTGGTCAGCCCACTCGGCAGCCTTGGCGATCGTCTCATCTGGGCTCGCTGGCGGCCACTCTGCTTGCTGCTGGCGCTGCTGGTCTTCGTGCTCGGAGCACCCTGGTGGGTTGCAAGTGGACTGTTTCTCGCGCTCTACAACGCCGCCCAGATAGCCCTCAGGCTCTGGGGCCTGCGTCTGGGGTGGAAGGAAGGTCGCGGCGTCAGCCGCGCCCTGCTGGGTTCACCTTTGCGACGGCTGCCCGATCGGCTTACGATTCCTTTGAGTCTTGTCGCTGGAGCGGTGTTGCCCCCCCTGGCCCTGGCCTTTGGCGGTACCACCTCCAGCGCCGGCCCACTCATTGTCATCGCCGTCGCCCTCGCCCTCGCGGCTGCGGGCTACCTGCGCCCCGTAATTGCCGGGCGCCTCGCAGCCGTAGGCCTCATACTCGGGTCGTTGGTGTTCGTCGCTCTCGAGAAGACACTATGGTGAGCGAACTGGAACAGGAATACGCGAAGACCGTGACCATCGCCAACGTGTATGGGTTGCACGCGCGACCGGCGGCGGAGTTCGTCAAACTGGCGGGCACTTTCGAATCCGACATATTGGTCAGCAAAGACGGGCTCGAGGTCAACGGAAAGAGCATCATGGGCGTGATGATGCTGGCGGCGGAGAAGGGCTCGACCATAGAGATCAAGGCACGCGGGATCGATGCCAAGCCGGCGGTCGACGCTCTGGCTGCGCTCGTTACTGACCGCTTCGGAGAGGAATAGAAACTTGGGAGAGATCGTACAGGGAATCGCAGCGTCGCCGGGGGTCGTCATCGGTCCTGCCTTCGTCCTACGTTCGCCCAAACTCGATGTCCCGCACGCCACGGTCCCGCGCGAGCGGATAGAATGGGAAATCAAACGCTTTCACGCCGCGCGCCAGGAAGCCATCCGCCAGACCAGCGAACTGCGCAGGCAAGTCGAAGAGCGCCTGGGCGTCGTTCAAGCGAAGATATTCGACCCTCAGCTCCTGATGCTCGACGATCCCGACCTCATCCAGGGTGCCGTCACCTATATCAGTGAGAGCTTTCTGACCGCGGAACGGGCCTTCAGCCTCCGGGTCCTGGAGTTCCGCTCTCAATGGCTGGACGCGACCCATGCCCGAGTTATGGACCGGGTCGCCGACCTCAACGACGTGCAAGCCCGCGTCTTGGCCCATCTCATCGACCTCGGTCTATCCGACCTGTTCGGCGCGGACAGGACGGGTCCGGTCATCCTCGTGGCCCATGAACTGACGCCTAGCCACGTCGTCAAGCTCGATCCCGACCACGTCGTGGGGGTCGCCACCGATGCCGGAACACGCACCGCCCACGCCTCCATTCTCGCTCGCGCGCTGGGCGTCCCGGCCGTCGTCGGTCTCGGTAATCTGTCCCGCCGCGTCGAAACGGGCGTCGAGTTGATACTCGACGGCAAGCGCGGGACGGTCGTCATCGCACCCAGCGAGGCTGAAAGGCATCGTTTCCACGACCGTGAGGTGAAAGCGCAGCAGACGGCCCGGGATCTCGAGCATCTCAAAGATTTGGCCTCAGAGACGCGGGATGGTCAGAGCATCGGCCTCTATGCCAACCTCGAGCTACCCTCCGAAGCGCGAGAGGCGGTGGCTCTCAACGTCAATGGTGTCGGTCTGTTCCGTACCGAGTTTCTCGTGGTCGGTAAGGCGGCGGCGCCCGACGAACAGGAACAGTACGAAGCCTTTAGAAGCGTCGTCGAGGTGATGGCTCCGCGACCCGTGACCATTCGGGCCTTCGACTTGGGAGGAGACAAGTTCCCACTCTTCGTGCCGCCAATCGCAGAAGAGAACCCGTTCCTCGGCTGGCGCGGAATGCGCATTTACAAACTGATTCCGGAGCTGTTCAACAGCCAGGTCCGAGCGATCCTCCGGGCGGCGGCGCATGGGCCCGTGCGCTTCCTGGTACCGATGATCAACACGGTCGATGAAGTCCGCGGCGTGCGTGCCGCCATCGCGCAGGCGGCGGCCGAGCTGACCCAGGAGGGGCTGGACCACGGGTCCGTCATGCTGGGAGTGATGCTCGAGACGCCCGCCTCTGTCGCGATCGCTGATGTGCTGGGCCGACACGTGGACTTCTTCAGCGTCGGCACCAACGACCTCATTCAGTACATGCTGGCCGTCGATCGCGGCAATGCCCAACTCTCCTCGTTCTTCGACCTCTATCACCCGGCGATCGCCCGCTGCATCCGCAGCGCCGTGCTTGCGGCCGAGCAATCGGGCCGGCCTATCTGTGTCTGTGGTGAGGCGGCCTCCGACCCGCTGGGAGCCACGCTGCTCATCGCCTTGGGCGTGCGAAGCCTGAGTTGTTCCCCCAGTGCCATCTTGGAACAGAAGAAACTCATCCGCTCCCTCGATCTCTCGGAGCTCCAGCCCGTCGCCGATCACCTGTTGGCCGCGGAGACCGGCCAGGAGGTCCGCAAGCACCTGCTCGAAGCTCTGGTCGACGTCGGCGACCTGCCCGGCCTGGACGTGAACTCCGCCTTGTCACATACCGAGTGACTAAGTAGGTTCGGGCGGTTCAACGAGAGTCGACTGACCGGCCGGCGCGCCGGTCTTTTGAAGTGAACGAGACGCGAGCAGGAGCGAATTGACTTGTCGCGACGACGCCTTTTCACATCAGAGAGCGTGACGGAAGGCCACCCGGACAAGGTGGCGGACCAAATATCGGATGCCATCCTCGATGCTATCATTGCGGCCGACCCGGCGAGCCGGGTGGCTGCCGAGTGTCTCGTCACCACGGGCCTAGCATTCGTAGCCGGCGAGATCACCACCAACACCTACGTCGACATCCCCGATATCGTGCGGGAGACCATCGAAGGGATCGGCTACACCGACGCCAGCTACGGGCTCGACCACAAAACGTGCGCCGTCATTACGTCGATTGACCAGCAGTCGTCCGACATCGCCATGGGCGTGGATACCGGCGGCGCCGGCGATCAGGGCATGATGTTCGGATACGCCACCCGGGAAAGCTCCGAGCTCATGCCGCTTCCGATCATCCTCTCCCACCGACTGACACGCCGCCTGGCACAGGTCCGCAAATCGGGCCAGATCACCTGGCTGCGGCCCGATGGCAAGACGCAGGTAACCGTCGAATACGATGGCGACCGCCCGGTGCGCCTCCAGGCCGTGGTCGTCTCAGCACAGCATCACGAAGACATATCGAACGGCGAGATCCACGCCAAGATCCGCGAGCTCGTCATCGACCCGGTGCTACCACCGGAACTCTTCGACCCCGAGAACACACAGATCCACATCAATCCCACAGGTCGCTTCGTGACCGGAGGCCCGCAGGGCGACGCCGGGCTGACCGGCCGCAAGATTATCGTCGATACGTACGGCGGGATGGGTCGCCACGGAGGCGGCGCCTTCAGCGGCAAGGACCCGACCAAAGTCGATCGCTCGGCCAGCTACGCGGCGCGTTGGATAGCCAAGAACATCGTGGCCGCCGAACTGTCCGACGTCTGTGAAGTTCAACTCGCTTATGCCATCGGCGTCGCGGAACCGGTCTCGGTCCTGGTGGACAGCCGCGGCTCGGGGCGCGTACCCGACAGCCAGCTGGAAACCGCGGTACGAAACGTCTTCGACCTGACGCCAAAGGGTATCATCGATTCCCTGGGGCTGCGGCGACCGCTCTTCAAGCGCACCGCCGCGTACGGCCACTTCGGTCGTGATCCAGAGCCGGACGGTGGGTTCAGTTGGGAGCGGTGTGACAAGGTCAGTGACCTGAAAGCGGCGGTGAGTTAGCAGCTCACCAGAAAGGGCATACAATGTCAACAAACACCGTGGACCACGACATCAAAGACATCAAGCTCGCCGACGAAGGCCAACGGCGCGTCGAATGGGCCGAGCGCTCCATGCCCGTGGTGCGCATGATCCGCGAGCGTTTCGCAAAAGAACGCCCGCTGGAGGGGCAGAAGCTCTCGGCCTGCCTGCACGTCACCAGCGAGACGGCGAACCTGGTCATTACGCTCCAGGCCGGCGGCGCCGATGTCGCGCTGTGCGCCTCCAATCCGCTATCGACTCAAGACGACGTAGCGGCCCACCTGGTCCGTGACTACGGCGTCAAGGTCTTCTCCATCAAAGGAGAAGATCACGATGTGTATTACGACCACATCCGCGCCGCCTTGGCGCATCAGCCGACGATCACCATGGACGATGGTGCCGACGTCGTTGGCGCGCTCCACATGATCGCGCTGGAACGGTTCGACGATCTCGCGGAACCGGTGCGTCGCTGGGCGACCGGCCTGTCGCCGGACGAGCGCAAGCGGCTCATCGCCACGGTACTAGGTTCGACCGAGGAGACCACAACCGGTGTGATTCGCTTACGGGCCATGGCCAAGGACAACGTGCTGCAGTTTCCCGTGATCGCGGTCAACGACAGCCTGACCA
>JBDHAI010000141.1:0-6843 GCA_039588155.1 Gemmatimonadota bacterium
TGAGCCAGGCACGGGTGCGCCCCTCGCTGCGCTGTAGTGTCTTCGCGCCCAGCTCCGAAGCGTTCCGTGGCATCACCCCGAGGCCGGTCGCGACGGCCTCCGGGTCCTGACCCGGCACGACAACGGACACACCCTCGAGCTCCCGGATCGTATCGACGGCGACGGCCGCGGCGCAGCCCGCCACGACGACCTGTAGGTCGTGCCCGGCGCGGCGACTCAAGCCACGGACGTACCGTCGCAGCTCAGAGTCGGCGTTTCGCGTAACCGTACAACTGTTGACCACGACGGCATCCGCCAGAGTCGGGTCGTCGACCGTCTCGCAGCCCCGCAGCTCCAGCAGCTGGCGCATACGATCGGTGTCGTACTGGTTGGCGCGGCAGCCGAAGGTGTGATAGAAGATGCGTTGGGGTCGGCAAGAGTGATTCATCGTGATGTCGGTCAGCGCACGAACACGCCGGCCCCGAAACTGAAGCGCTGGAAGGTCTCTTCGACATCGTTCTGTTCGATGCTGCCACGCTTGCCGAAATCGAACGCCAGGTCAATTCGCGCCCGGCCGCCGACGAGTATCAAACCCAAACCGAAATTGATACCACGCTCCCAGACCGCGTTCTCACGCACCTCGAAAGGCTGTCGATCGGCGTGCGCGCCGGCACGCACCCGGAACTCCGTATTCTCGCGGCGTAATGCGGCGAACTCGAAACCGCCGCCAACACGCAGGACGTCGGACGCCGTAACAGCGGGCAGGTCGTTGGCGACACTCGACCAATCTTCCCAGCCGAACGAGAGGGCGAACAGCAGGCCCGGCGTCAGTCGCCATGAGCCCCCTACGTCCAGGGTGAGAGGCAAGCCGACGTCGGTTCCTTGGCCCGTGGTGTCGTTGCTGATGCGGAGGTTTGCGCCCCAGGTACCAGCGACGCCAAGGATCATCTCGGCGAAAGGCTGGTACTCGACTCCCAGGGATAGGCCCCAGCCGCGGTAATCGATGGCGGTGAAGGCCTGGTAAGGCACGAACGCCGACTCTGTCGAGAAGGCCCGCTGAACCCGCCGCCGGGTCTGACCGGAATAGAAGAGGACGCCGCCGCCTAGGCTCCACCCCTCGGCAATCACGCCGGCAAGCTCGAGACGGAATTGCGTGACCCCACCATCGGAGGTGCGGGTCTCTTGGAACGGCACTTCTTCGGCGACGAGGCTCAGTGTATCGATGAACTCGACGCCCCAGTCCTGGTCCAGGTAACCGCCGGCCGAGATCGACGTCGCCCACCGGCCGCCGAACGGGAAAACCAGCCTGATGACGGGAACATCCTCGGTCTGGAACTTGCCGCTGGCAAAATCACCCTTCACCGAGCGCGCCTCGGGCAAGAAGGTCGCCCAGATACCGGACCCGGTGAACCGCGCGGCCGCCGCCGGGTTCAGGGCCGACAAGTTGCCCCCGTGCAGGCTGACACCGGCGTTACCGATGCCGCGGGCCCTCGCGTCCAGCGGCAAGACTCTGCGACCCAATCCGGAGGCGCCGAGCAGCTGCGCCTGGCCCCAAACCTGGGTGGGGGTCAAGGTGCTGGCCAGCAGCAGGGCGAGCGAGAGAGCGCGGCAGGTCACGGGAACGCGAACTCGGTATCGGGCGTGAACACGACTCGTAGGAACGGCCGCAATGCCGGCGGCGCCTCGGTAGACCCGAACTCCCAGAACCCGAACGTGGTGCCCTCCGGCCTAGCCCGGATCAAGAACCGCACGGGCGCCACAGCAGAGTCGAGCGGTACGGCGGCCCACTCCTGGATGAGCCGCGTGATATCGATGGCGATCACTGAGCCAGCCTGCAGTGAATCGACCTCGATGTCGAATGGCGCCGTGACGACCGTGGCGCCGACGGGAGTTTTGGGGCCGAGGATCGTGAAGTCGTCGTTCAGCCGGATCACAGTACCGACTAAGTCAGCTTCCGCCCACAGCGGCGGGCCAGCCGGCTGCAGGCTCGAGATCAGCAACTCGGCCCTGCTGACGGTGGACTGCCGAATCACCTGTTTCTGTGACGAGCCGATTACTCTCACCGAATCGGGGATTGTCAGCTCGTTGAAGGAACGCCAGCCCTCCACACCGCCAACCCGCAGCGCGCCCACCAGCGGCAGCGGGGTGGTCTGGTCGAAGATGTAGGTCTTCTGGGGAAAACAGAAGAAGATGGAAGTCGCCGAAGGACAGGCCACCTCGATAGCCGTATCGGGATTCACCTCGGGGATGATGTTGTATTGCAGCCGTGGTATGCCGAGTACGAGGCGGCCGGAATCCGCCACGACTATTCCGAGGCCCGTGTTCGCCTGGGCCGTATCGGCCCAGAGGTTGAGGAGCGAGTCGGAGAATTCCGTCAGGTCGAAGATGAGGCTGTCGGGCTCCAAGTCGAGCGTATCGACGCTGACGCTGATCTCGCTGAGCACCACGCCGAGAGATCCACCCGGCCCGGCCGACCAGGCTGTAGCCACACCCGGACTGTCGACGGCGAAGTCCCAGGTCGCCGAGCTCGGGTCCCACTCATCACCCACCGCCCGCAGCTGAAGCGTGGTGCCTCCAGACGCCAGTTGACTGCGGTCTTGAACGACAGCGACGACGACCCGTAGCGAATCGTAGCGCAATGCGGCCGACAACGTATCGATGACGAAGATGCTGTCCAAGATCGGGGCGTTGAAGCGAAACAGGGCGCGGCTGACAAGGTCCGGCGAACCGTCGTTCACCAGCATGAAGGGCGAACCGGAGGCGCTGCTGAATCCGGAGAAGACCGTGTCTATCCAGCCGTCGAGATCGGCCGGCCCGAGGAGCGACTCCACGGTCGGCGCCGAGCGGCCTGGCGCCTCCTCGGGATCGACACTCAAGAGCTCGTCCCGCGCGCACGCCGCATACGTGCAGGCGAGTAGCACCAGCGCTACGACACTAGACGTCCGAGTCAACCAGCCTTGCCCCTTCACCCCGCTCCTTATCCAGACGCCCGGTTCGACAAGCCGACATAGCTAATGCGCAGCTCGGACACAGCGGATTGCAGTAACTCCTGCTCCTCCCCGGTGAGATTGCCTTGGGTCTTCTCCTCGAGGACGGCTAACATGTCGATCAGATGCCGGGCACCCGCCAGCCCGTCCGATACGCGCTTCTGCTTTTCCTCCGCCGTGAGCGGTTTCGCTTCCTCAGCGCCCACGGCCGCGGGATCGCTTCCGGTATCCATCAAGATCTCGACCTGACTCAATACCGCGACGGCGGAGGTCGCGAGGCCCGCGACCAACCCCTGAAAGTCGACTTTCTCGGCTGAAGCTTCGGTCATACACCCTCCCCCATCGGCTGCCCGGCTTCGTCCACGTAGCGACGCGGCAAGCGCTGGGTCAACCCCGTCAGAATTTCGTAGGTGATCGTACCGCAACGTTCCGCCACGACGTCCAGCCCGGTCGGTGAGCCGTGCGGGCCGCCAATCACCGTCGCGACCGAGCCGGCGCTCACATCGTCCATCCCACTCACGTCCACCACCAACACATCCATGCACACTCGACCGATGATCGGCGCCTCACGCGTGCCGAAGCCGACGAAACCGTTGTTCGAAAGCTCGCGACGAATACCGTCGCCATATCCAATCGCCAGCGTCGCCCAACGCGAGGCCCGCTCCGCCCGGAACGTTGCCCCGTAGCTGGCCGTCCAACCCTCCGGAACATCGCGCACTGTCGAGACCCTCGCCTTGACGTTGATCACCGGGGTCGGTTGGATCGGCTCGCCGCCGGCGAGCCCGCCGTAAAGAAAGAGGCCGGGCCGCAAGAGATCGGCCGCGTACTCCGGCCAGCGCACGCCGGCCACGCTGGCGGAGGTGTGGAGTATTCCGCCGGTGCCGGCCGGAAAACCTTGGACGCAGCGATGGAAACGCTCCCACTGTTCTCGTGTGGGCGCATCCTCCTCGGCATCCGCCGAGTGGAAATGCGCAAACGTCCCCTCCCATTCGAGGGCCTCCTCGCACGCCTCCAAGACTTTTCCAAGCCATACACCCGGGGAGTCCGAGTGGAAGCCGCAGCGTCCCATCCCGGTATCGATCTCGAGGTGGAAGGGCAGACGGCGCCTGACCCGGCGGGCGACGGCCGCGTAGCGCCCGAGCGCCTCGAGGTCACCGATCGCCGGCGTGATCCCCGCCTCCGTCACATATTCCAGTTCCTCCGGCGTACAGAAGAAATGGATGACCCGGCGGTCGATCCCTTTTTCCCTGAGCTCGATGCCCTCCGAGAGCGCCGCGACCCCGTAGCCCCAAGGCTGGCGCCGTTCCAGGATACGGCAGACCGGGCACATCCCGATGCCGTAAGCGTCCGCTTTGACCACCGGCAGCACGCCCGTGCGCGGCTTGGCCCGCTCGACGAGCGCGTCGTAGTTTGCAACGAGTGCGCCAAGGTCCACGTCGACCCAGGCGCGCGCCGTAGACATGTCAGTTGAAGCCATTGGAACTCCGGCCGTGAGTATACCCGGCCGTAACCGCCAAATCAAGGAAATGGCTGAGATGAGCGAAGTTCCACCGCCCGGGCGGCCCGCGGCGCCCGGTGGCCTCGACCGGGCTCTCGACATCGTCCGCTTCCTCCGCGCCGGTTGCCCCTGGGACGCGGCACAGACGCCCATTTCCCTGACGCCCTACCTGCTCGAGGAGTCTATGGAACTGGCCGATGCCATCCTGGAGGGCGCCAGCGACGACACTCTCAAGAGCGAGCTGGGCGACACCCTGCTGAACATCGCCTTCCAAATCGTGTTGGCCGAAGAGCGCGAGGCCTTTAGCGCCGCCGATGTCCTGGCTACGCTGGAGGAGAAGATGCGGCGCCGGCACCCGCACCTCTATGGGGACGCCCAGGAGCGGCCGGACTGGGAGGCTCACAAAGCCAACGAGCGGGAAGGACAGGACGTCTTCCAGGGGTTGGCCACGCTGCTGGACCCGCTGGCCCGGGCCCAGCGTCTGCAAGACCGGGCGGCTGGAGTGGGATTCGACTGGGACCACGCCCGCGATGCGTTCGCGAAGGTTCACGAGGAGGTCGACGAAGTCGCCGCACACCTGGAGAGCGGCGACCCGGACGCCCTCGAGCAGGAGCTCGGCGATCTGCTGTTCGCCGTGGTCAACGTCGCGCGCTTGTCGCAGCTTCACGCCGGGACGGCGCTGCGCCAGGCCAACGTGAAATTCGAGCGGCGCTTTGCCCGCGTCATTGAGCTGGCCAAGGAGCGCGGGCTGAAGCTCGGCGACGCCACGCTTCAGCAGTTGGACGCGATTTGGGAGGAGATCAAGAACACCGAGCGGGGGGAGGCGGGTGAAGAGTGAAGGTTGAGCCGGGAGTGCGCACCGCGCTCGCCTCCTACCTTTTACTTTTTACCCTCCACCTTTCACTTCTCACCTACCCAACGGCCTACGGATACAACCGATTGAGGGTCCTCGGAAAGGCGATACACTCGCGTATGTGGTGCACCCCGGTAATCCAGGCCACCGTCCGCTCCAGCCCCAGCCCGAAGCCGCTGTGCGGAAACGTCCCGTACTTGCGTAGGTCGAGATACCAGCCGTAGGCATCTTCCGGAAGCTTCTCCTCGCGGATCCGTGCCTGGAGCTTGTCGAAGTCATCCTCCCGCTGGCTTCCGCCGATGATCTCGCCATAGCCTTCCGGCGCGATGAGGTCGTTACAGAGGACCGTGCGGGAATCCTCCGGGTTTTCCTTCATGTAGAAGGCTTTGGCCTGCTTCGGGTAGTTGTAGATGAAGACGGGACGATCGAAATCCTGCGCGACCTGCGTCTCGTCCTCGGCACCGAGGTCATCACCCCAGGCGATCGCGGAGCCCCGTCGCTGGAGCTGCTCGAGCGCCTCGTCGTAGGACAGTCGCGGAAAGGGAGGCTGCACCGGTTCCAGTTTCGACACATCGCGCTCGAGCTCCTGGAGTTCGGCCTGACAGCGCTCCACCGCCCTGCCGACGATGTACGCGACCAGGTCCTCCTGCAAGCGCATGTTGCATTCGCTGTCGCACCAGGCGACCTCGGGCTCGAGCATCCAAAACTCGGTCAGGTGGCGTCGTGTCTTGGACTTCTCGGCCCGGAAGGTGGGGCCGAAGCAGTAGACGCGCCCGAGCGCCGCGGCGTTCGCTTCGTTGTAGAGTTGGCCGGTCTGCGCCAGATAGGCGCTGCCCATGTCGAAATATTCGGTCTGGAAGAGAGTTCCGGCGGACTCGCCGATGGCTCCGGTCAGTATCGGCGTGTCGACGTTGACGAAATCTCGGTCGTAAAGGAAATCGCGGATCGCTTTGATGACCTCGTCGCGTACTCTCATGATCGCCACCTGTCGGGCCGTCCGCAGCCACAGGTGGCGCTTCTCGAGCAGGAAATCGATCCCATGCTCTTTGAGCTGGATAGGATAGTCCTCGCCTGATGCGCCGATGACCTCGAGGCCCGTCACCGACAGCTCGAAGCCGCCCGGCGCCCGCTTGTCATCGCGCACTTTTCCCGTAACCCGCAGGCTGGACTCGTACTCCAACGCCTCGAGCTGACCGAAGACAGCGGTCGGCACATCGCCGGCGGCCATCACGGCTTGCACGAGACCGGTGCCGTCGCGTACGATGAGGAACGCGATCTTGCCGCTGGAGCGCTTATTGTGGAGCCAGCCCTGGACGGCAACCTCTTCACCGACGTGGCTAGCAAGCTCGCTGATGCACACATATGTAGGCATAGGATGGAGCCGAACTTAGACGCAGCGATTCGGGGTGTCAATTTCCGATCCGCGAGGCGAATACCCGCCCTGCCGCTCGGTCTACTGGTAGCGACACTGACTATCGCCTGCACCACGAAGTCGCGGCCGGCTCCGGTGGACGCCGGAACTTTCT
>JBDHAI010000142.1:0-6813 GCA_039588155.1 Gemmatimonadota bacterium
ACGCGCGAAGTAGCTCAAGGTAAGCTCCCTGACCTTGCCGGACAGCAGCAGCAGAGCCAGGAGGTTGGGCAGGATCACGATCCCCAAGAAAACGTCGCCGAGCGTCCACACCACCGCCAGCGTCAGGATAGCTCCGACGAAATGCATACCGATGAATACGAACTTGTAAGGGAGTACGGCGCGGTGGCCGAGAAGGTAATTCGCGCAGCGGTCGCCGTAGTAACTCCAGGCGATCGCTGTTGAGATGGCGAAGAGGAAAACGCTGACCAGTACGATGTACTTGCCGAAATCGCCGGGCAGGCCGCGCTCGAAAGCCAACATGGTGAGTGGCGCGCCGCTCTCGACCGCGTCCCCATACAGCGACGAGTATTCGGTGCCGTCCGCCGAGATCGCGATCTCGCGATCGGTGTCGACGCTGCCGGTAAACAACCGCGTCTGATCGGCGTCGACGTAGAGCTGCTCGACCGGCACTTCGTGCCAGGCGACCACGGCGGCGCCCGGTCCCGACTCGACGTAGCGCCCGGCCTCCACGCGGATCTCAGCCGGATCCTCGAGATCGTCGTAACCGCCGTCCGGCTCGGCTACATAGAAGGCGATGTCGCCCCGGTCCAATGTAAGTTCGGTGGGTACCCGGACGTTCCAGACACCCGTCATGATGATTACGAGGCCTGTCATCGTGCAGATAACGAGCGTATCGATGAACGGCTCGACTAGTGCGACCACGCCTTCCGAGACCGGCTCGTCGGTTTTCGCGGCGGCGTGGGCTATGGGCGCGGAGCCTTGACCCGCTTCGTTCGAGAACAGGCCACGCTTCACGCCCCAGACCATGGTGAGCAGGAAGACACCGGCGCCCGAACCGGCGATGCTCGCCGTCGGGTTGAATGCCTCGCGGAAAATGAGCCCGAAGGTCGGGATGACCAAGTCGAGGTGCAGAACGATGATGGTCAGCGCACCGGCCACATAGATCGCCGCCATCGTCGGAGCGAGGATACCGGTCACCTTGCCGATTCGAGTGATCCCGCCCACTACGACCATGGCCACGATACTTGCCGTCACTAATCCACTAATCCAGACCGGCAGGCCGATCTCGGTATTCAACGTGTCGGCGACGGTGTTGGCCTGTATTGCGTTGCCGGTGAGGAAAGCTACCGTGCCCAGCATCAGCGCAAAGAAGACGGCCAGCGGCTTCCAGCGCGGGCCCAATGCGCGCTCCATGTAGTACATAGGTCCGCCGGAAACGGTGCCCTCCCATTTGTGCGGATCGAGGTCCTCCTTCTCGACCTCGCGGTAGCGCTGAGCCAGAGTCACCTCGGAATACTTCGTCGCCATACCCACCAGCGCGGTCACCCACATCCAAAACAGTGCCCCAGGCCCGCCCCAGTGAATGGCGAGGGCCACGCCGGCTATGTTGCCGATTCCCACCGTCGCCGATAGCGCGGTCGTGAGCGCCTGGAAGTGAGAGACGTCACCCGGCTCGTTCGGATCGTCGTAGATCCCAGACGTGACCGCGAAGCCGTGGCCCAACTTGCGGAGCTGCAAGAAACCGAGCCGGATGGTGAGGAAGAGCCCGGTGCCAAGCAGCGCGACGACGACCCAGGGGACCTCTTCCCCGGCGACAGGGATTCCGCGGTCCCAGATGTACTCCGACGCCGTGTTTATGAGGTTCTCGAATAGTTCCATACGCTCTCGCTAGTGGGTCCGCGCGCCGAGAAAGGTGGCGCAACTGTAGGTGGACCTCCAGCCGGTGTCAAGCAAACTTGCCCGCTATCTTGGCCCAGGTCGAGGCGAGATGAACGAGGTGACTGGAACTGCGCCCCACAACCCTACCCGCTCGCAAGGCTGCACGGAATTCATCTTTCCCATCGAAGGCGGGGACCTCAATGACTCCGCGCCCAATCTCGCGCAGCGTGTGGGCGTCCGAGCCGGCGCCACCGGGTAGGTCGCGTTTGGCTGCCCAGCGCTGCGCCTTTTCGTTGAGCGCGGGCTTGTGAATGCGAGCGTTGAAGATCTCCACCACGTCGATCATGGGCTCGATAGCGGCGAGCACTTCCTCCCCCAGGCCTTTGGCTCCCGCGAAGGGGTGAGGAACGTAGACCAGCCCCCCCTGCTCCTTGATCGCTTGTGCCGTCTCGAGAGCAGGCGTGCCCTTGGGGATCTTTCGGGTGACGAACAACCCGGTGAGGTCCACGCCCTCCGCCGTCTTCACCTCCTCGCCCACGATCACCAAATCGGGTGCTAGGTCGCGAACCCGAAGCGCTCCATCGATCTCGTTATGGTCGGTGATGGCGATGCGGTCGAGGCCCCGATCCCGGGCCGTCGCTACAACATCAGCGTACTCGCTGAGGCAGTCGTGTGAAGACCTGGTGTGGATATGAAGATCGAGCCGCCACACCGTCACGCGTCCCGGGCCAGTTTCTCGATTTCCTTCCAAGTCTCCCAGACACGACGCTCGAGAGCCGTGATGTCGGAGTCGTTATCGATGATGAAGTCCGCCCGGTTGCGCTTCTCCTCGGCAGACATCTGGGCGCTCGCGATAGCGGCGGCCTCCTCACGGCCGAGTCCTCGCTTGCTCACCAGCCTTTCGATTCTCTGCTCGAGCGGCGCATCGATCAGGACCACGGCGTCGAACTCCTCCTCCATTCCCACTTCGTAGAGCAGCGGCACAACTCCGACGGTAATGCGGTCGCCCCGAGCTTCAGCCTCGAGGCAGAGCTCTTGGTAGCGGGCCAGTATAGCCGGATGCAGGACGCTCTCGAGCTTGTCCCTAGCGTCGGGGTTGGTGAATACGATCTGTCTCATGGCGGCGCGATCGAGATCGCCGCTCGCCGTGATGACGTCGCTTCCCCACATCTCGCGAATCTGGGCGAGCGCCGGGGTCCCGGCCGTCACGACTTCTCTGGCCAAGACGTCGGTGTCGATCACGGTCGCACCCCAGCCCGCCAGCAGCGCAACCGCGGTCGACTTGCCGGCACCGACGTTGCCTGTCAAACCCACTCGCAGCACGCGCCTCTTCCCCTAAGCTCCGCCATGACTCGAAGTCTCGAGCAGCGCCCCACCCGTTTCATCTTCGACGCCGAGCTCCTTGATGAAACGGTTCACGAGCTCCTCGCTCTTCAACCGCGCATCCTCGGCGGACATGTGTCCCACCGGAATACGGGCACCCGCCATCATACCGTGGCCGCCGGCGCTACCATCTTGGCCGACGACGCGCCTCAACAATTGACCGGCGAATGCGTCTTGCAGGGAGGTCCGAATCGAGATCAGGATGTCCTCCTCGAAACGACCGATACAGAACGACCAATCTGCGCCGTCCAATCTGAGATAGAAATCGGCCAACTCGGCGACCAGGTCCGGATAATCGAGCGTGCCGACGTAAGAGACGACGACCGGACCTCGTGTCCGAGACCGCTCCAGCGAACGATGCAGCGTTCTGAAATAAGCCCGCGGCAAGCTGGGATAGCGTATGCGCGAGATGAGCTCCTGGTCGGTGCCGGGGTAGAGCGCCAAGCTCGCCTCGATATCACCCTGCCCCGCCTCTCTTCCGAGGTCCTGCGTCTCCGACTGGATGCCGTAAAAGAGCGCAGTAGCCAGGTTGCCCTCCAACGGCACACCGGCCGCCTGCAAGTACTGCGTGATGATGGTCGAGCTCGAACCGCAGTCGGTACGGACTTCCCAGAACCGCGCCTTCCGGGTCTGCTCTCTGAGCGGGTGGTGGTCGATAACCAGCGTGACCTCACGGTCGTCGGGCAGCGAATTGTTCCCGGTGGCGGGCTGGGTATCCACCAAGGCGACGGAATCGAATTCATCGAAGCCTACGGCCCAAGTGGGAATGATGGGCAACCCTAACTCACGAACCATCGTACGGTTCTCGGCCCGGCCGACGAAGCCGCCAAAACCGATGCGCGCGCTGATCCCATCGAAAGACGCAGCCAGCCTGAGCAGGCCGTATGCGCTAGCGAGGGAATCGGGATCCGGGTTGTCGTGCGTGAGGATGAGCAGACGCCCGCAGCCACTCAACGCGGCTCGCAGTTCTTCGATGCGCGGAGCTACGCAGCAATCGACATTCGTTACATCTGAAGACATCACAATACCTCTACATCCGGCCGCAATCGGTCGGCCCTGGTCCGAGCAGTCCCCGAGTGGATAGGGTGCCTGCAGTTGTTACACTGTCCAGCCTTGCAGCCACGTGGGCGCTAGTCGCTCCCCCCGAATGCACCCGTCAAGAACGGATTCGAGCCACGCTCCTTGCCGACCGTCGTCGCCGGGCCGTGGCCCGAATAGAGAACCGTCTCGTCGGGCAGCGTGAGCAGCTTGTATTTGATCGACTCGATCAAAGTCCGAAAGTCACCACCCGGTAAGTCCGTACGGCCAATGGATCCGGCGAAGACACAATCGCCGACCAGCGCGAAGCCATCGCCGATGAGGCTGACATGACCCGGCGAGTGGCCGGGCGTGTGGCGTACCTCGAGCGCCTCGGATCCGATCTCCAGAATCTGACCATCCTCGAGCGGGGCATCGGGCGGCGGCGGCGTTTCGATCTCTATGCCGAATGATCGGGCCTGCAACGGCGCCGCGGCATAAAGCTCGGCGTCCGCCGGGTGCAGAAGCACGGGCACGCCGGTCTCTCGCTTCGCTCGCGCTACGCCGCCCAGGTGGTCCAGGTGAGCGTGCGTCAGGATGATTGACGTGATCCTGGCGTTCTCATCTGCGGCAGCGGCGATCAAGCTCTCAGCTTCGGCGCCCGGATCGACCAACCCGCAAACGCCCGCCGCCTCACAGATGGCGAGGTACGCGTTGGCTTGCAACGGACCGACCGGAAACCCGAGTATCTTCAACTCTCCCTCTCGGTAAGAGCTAGACGAAAATAAGGCGCGTTCAGGGGAACAAAAAGAAGGCCCGCGACCGCGGGCCTCGCAAAGGTCGCCACACCCGGCGTCTCACACGGCGAACGAAGATCCGCAGCCGCAGCCACCGGCGGCGTTCGGGTTGCCAAATGTGAATCCCGAACCTTGGAAAGAACTATAGTAGCCGATTTCCGTGCCCTTGAGATACTGCAAACTGAACGGGTCCACGAAGAGCTTCACGCCGTTGGATTCGAACACATCGTCGTCCTCGCGCGGCTCCTCCTCTATGTTCAACCCGTACTGGAAGCCCGAGCAGCCACCCGGCAACACGCTGACCCGCAGGCCCGCTTTTTCGGCCGTCAGGTTCTCCTCCGCCAGAAACTGTCTCGCCTTCTCAGCGGCCTCGGGCGTCAGATGGACGGCTTGCGTGGTCTCTTGGGTTTGAGCCATCTATTTATGTCCTCCTGCCTACATTTCGATGCGAAGCTTCATTTCAATTGTACCCCGGGAGGTTCCGCTGTCAACAATCGCCGGCCACAGGGAAACCGATCGGACCGGCGCGTCAGGCGGCACCCTGGCCCAGGGCGGCACGCGATTCCTTCAGCTCTGTGAGGTACTTTTCGGCGGCTATGACCGCAGTCGTCGCGTCCCCGACCGCGGTGGTGATCTGTCGCGTGAGCTGGGCCCGGACGTCTCCCGCCACGAACAGTCCTGGGATGGAAGAACGCATGTCGCGGTCACTGATGAGATACCCTCCGGCGTCATGCTCGGCGTGGTCCTCGAGCAGCCCGGTGTTGGGTCGGAAGCCGATAAAGACGAATAGGCCGGTCGCGTCGAGAAGACTCTCGGATCCGTTCGTCACGTCTCGCAGGCGCAGCTGTTTCATCCCTTTCGGGTCACCGACCACCTCTTCGATAACCGTATTCCAGATGATCTCGATCTTTGGGTTCTCGAAGACCCGCTTTTGCAGGATCTTCTGGGCGCGCAGCTGGTCTCTGCGGTGGATGAGGTAGAGCTTCTCCACGTAACGGGTCAGGAACTCTGCCTCCTCGGTGGCGGCGTCGCCGCCGCCGGCGACCGCGATGGTCTCGCCTTTGAAGAAGTGGCCGTCGCAGATCGCGCAGTAGCTGACGCCCCTGCCGGCATACTGATCTTCACCCGGTACCTCGAGCTTGTTGGGTGTGCCGCCAGCTGTCAAAACGACCGCCGGCGCGCGGTACACCGTACCCTGCTCGGTCGCGATCCGAAATTCTCCGTCCTCGAGCTTCTTGATCCCGGTGACGGTCACGTTATCGATCTGCAGGTCGAACTTGGTGGCGTGCTGCGTCATCCGCTCCGCCAGCTCGCGCCCGTCGATCTCGGGGAGACCTGGGTAGTCGTCGATGAGCTCGGTGTTCAGAAGCTGGCCACCTGGCAGGCCGCGTTCCAGCACGACCGCGCTCAGCTCGGACCGCTTCGCGTAGAGACCCGCCGTCAGCCCGGCCGGCCCGGCACCCACGATAACGAGCTCGAATTCCTTCTCGTTCCCCGAACTGCTGTTCGCCATCACCAGATCTCCTTCTTGATATCGGCCGACGCGGATTAGAGGCCGGCGCTCTTGGCGGCCACGGCCGCGTCGCGAAGCCGCAAGTACCATTCGTACGGGACCGGCTGCGACGATAGCTGACCACGTCGCCTATCGCTGGGTCCGTGCCAATCAGAGCCGCCGCTCTCGAGAAGCCCCATATCTGCAGCGGCCCGCCGCAGGCGCCGGACTTCCGCCGGTCCATGCTCGGGGTGGAGCGTCTCGAGACCGTCCAATCCCTCGGCCGCCAGCCGCTGGATGGTCTCAGCGCCATGACTCTTGCCGGGGTGCGCCAGAAACGCCAGACCCCCGGCCTCGTGGATCCGCCCGATACCCTCGGCCGGGCTGACGCGCCACGTGGGCACGTAGGCGGGCTGACCCGCCGCGAGGTAACGATCGAAGGCT
>JBDHAI010000143.1:0-6804 GCA_039588155.1 Gemmatimonadota bacterium
TTTACTACAAAGAGCACACGGGCCTGGAGTTGCGGCACCGGGGGGACAACCGCCTCGAGTACTCCGGAGTCATCGGCGAAGCCACGGTCTCGGCGTATCGGGAGCATGGCCATACGACCGTTCATGTCGAGACCGACCGGGGCGTCGGGTTCGACGTCACCGATCAGACGCTCCGATTCCTGTACTCCATTCCGCATGTCTAGTGAAGGCCGATTGAGAGAAGGGGAAATGACAGAAGGCAATCTCAAGATTCGAGTGATCGTCCCCGACCTCTGGCGGGAGCGCAGAATGGAATTCGCTCCCGAGACGTCGGTCGCCACGATCAAGCAGACCGCGCTGCCCGAGCTCGTGGGCAAGATCGACGTCGATCCCTCGACCTACTACGTCGAGTACTTCGAGAAGGAAGTACGAGACGAATCGCGTACTCTGGCCGACCTCGACGTACCGCAGAATGGTGTCATCACTCTACGGCCGTACGACATGGACCACCCCGCACCTTTCAACGGCTAAGCGGGACCCGCGAACCTCACTTCCGCCGCCTGCCCTGTAGCCAGGAGGCGATCGGGTACGGGACCGACTTCATCACCCAACCCACGATTCGCCACCGCTTGGTCACGTAGACGTGCCGTTTTCGCGTGCGGATCGCCTCGTAGATCTGCCGGGCGGCCTTGTCGGCCGGCGCCACCCAGAACATGCCCTCATTACGCTCGGTCATCGGTGTGTCCACAAAACCCGGCTTCACATCGGTGACCCGTATGTCGAGCCCAAGCCTGTCCGCTTCGAAGTTAAGCCCTTCCAGGAAGGTTGAATCGAAGGCTTTCGTTGCGCTATAGGCCGATGCGACACCGCGGAGAGCCGAGATCGATGAGATCCCGACGATTTGGCCGGAGCCGCGCTCGATGAAATAGTCCATCGCTCGGCGGGCCACGGCTGCGAAGCCAGTGACGTTCACCGCGATCATCGCCAACTCCTCCTCCCACGTCGGCTCCGAGGAGCCGACGCCCGAGTTGACCACGATGAGGTCCACATCACCCATCTCCTCAACGAGCTCTCCCAAGGCCATCCGAGCCTCTTCCGCGCGCACGAGATCGATGTGCTTGACGTACGCCGGCGCCGGAATCTCGCGGGCGAGCTCCTCCATCAGCTCCGTCTTTCGGCCGGCCAAACCCAACTCGTAGCCTGCTTCCGCCAACACCCTGGCCAGGGCGCGGCCGATACCCGTGCTGCTGCCGACAATGATCGCTCTCCGCATGATCGCCCCAGAATGGAGGGCCCGTGTGTCAGCGTCAAGCGATTCGCGTCTATTCGCACGGCCGCCCACCGTGCTAGATTGGGGGAATGAACAGCTTCGCGAGTCTGAAGCTCGACCACTCTCTGGTCGAGTATCTCGAGCAGAACGGCTACTGCCGCCCCACCGCTCTGCAGGCGGAGGCCGTGCCGGTGATCGCCCGCGGCACCAGCGTCGTCGGTATCGCGTCAGCGGGGAGCGGGAAGACGCTGACCTACGGGCTGGGTGTTGCCGCTCGACTCGACCCCGAGACTCCCGGACCACAGGCGCTGGTACTGCGCCCGACCGATGACGGGGCAGCGGCCACGGCCGACGTGCTTTACAAGCTCATGGGCGTGCGCCGGCTGACCACACAGCTGCTGCGTCCGCGGTCAACCGTCACCGGCCATGTGATCGTGGCCAGCTCCAGCGCGGCCCTCAACGCCCTGGAGCACTCGGCGATCAAACTCGACAACCTGAGCACGCTGGTCGTCGATGGCGCTTCCGCGATGGTGGATCTCGGGGCGGGGCAGGCTCTGGAGACGCTCACGGCTCAGGTCCCCAAGGGTGCCCAGCGCGTTCTGCTCAGCGCGGAACTGACGCGGGAGGTCGAGGATTGGATCGAACGACACGCACGGCGCGCCTGGCGTTTGGCGTACTTGACCCCCGAAGTCGAGCCGATCAAGAACGCCCAAGTGGACTACTGGATCGCGCCCAGGGAGTTATGGCTACCCATCCTGGCGCAAGTCGTTGAGGCGGCGAAGCAGAAGGGCGGCGATCGCTGCGTCGTTCGCTGTCGGAGCGAACGCGAAGCCTCGCAGCTCGCCGACCGGCTCGTTGCACGCGGCCTCGACGCCGGCCTTGACGACGCGCGCCCCGTGCAACTCGAGCGCGTCAAAGAGGACGATGTCCCATCCGGGACTCTGGCCGTTTGCTGGGGCGTTCCACCGGACCTGCCCACGTTCCGAGCACTCGGCGTCGCGGGCAACCGAACCCTCATTTTTCTCGAACCGCGCGAGCTCGCTCATCTGCAACAGCTCGCCACCACGTTATCGGTGCGGCTCAAAGCGCTCAGAAGCGCGCTGCCCGACGAGGCCGGGAAATCGGCGCAGGAGACCCGCGAGCAGCTGCGCGACGCGGCCATGACCAGGGATCTCGAGCCCTACATGATTCTCCTCGAGCCCCTCCTCGACGAGTACACCCCCATTCAACTCGCCGCGGCGGCCACCGCGCTCTTCCGCGAGCGGTCGCCCAAGCTGCCGGCTCAACCGCTTCCGGCCTGGACGCGCCTCTACTTCGCCGTCGGACGCCGCGACGGGATACGGCCCGCCGATCTCGTCGGAGCCATCACAGGCGAATCCTCCGTCACCGGCGACAGAATCGGCCGCCTCGAGATCAGGGACACTCATTCTTCGGTGGAGGTCGCCGCCTCTGTCGCCGATCGGGTGATCAAGAGCCTGGCAACTGCGACGATACGTGGGCGGCCCGCCAACGTGCGGGTGTTTCGAGAGTAGGCAGGATCAGGGGGCTGGAGGTCCGAGCTACGCAAACCTCCCTCCCCCCACTTCCCCAGGCCTAAGAAAACGGTTCTACGGCCTTACACCGTCCTTTAGACCCTTCCCGGCCCGGAACGCCGGCGACACCGACGCGGGAATCTGAATCCGCTCGCCCGTCCGAGGGTTCCGGCCCATGCGAGCCCCACGACGCCGGGTCTCAAACGTCCCGAACCCCGTGATCTGTACCTTGGCGCCGCCCTGAAGCGATCTGGAGATGATGCCCTTGTCCACGTCGAACAATGCATCGACCGCCCGTCCAGCGTCGGCTTTGCTCAGGCTCGTCGTTTGAGCCAGCTTATCAATGAGTTCGGTTTTGTTCACCACGAGCTCCTTTCGGAATGGTGGAACTGATGGGAAGAGGGCGAAGCCCGTTCTACTCTAAAGCTGAAACCGGCGAATCGTCAAGGGAAAAGCCAGTTATGACGCGGTCTTTCGCCGCATCGCCGCGCACGCGGCCCGTCCCGCCTCACGAGCGGCGAGAGGCTGTCCACTCCCCGTAAGAGCCTGCTAGGACTTCACTTACGCAAGACGACCGCGACCGCGCGTTTCGTAATTTGTAAGGTGTCTTTCGTGAGCACCCTGACAACCCTTGTAGTTACTGCATCCGTCGATCGCCGCCGCCGAGCGCCGGTCGGCCCGAAGCCGGCCGTCAGCGAGCGTGCCTTGACCTGTTGCCGCGGTGTGTTGTAAACTACCGGGTCGTGCCCCCAGCGCCGCCGTTTCCTCCCTGACAAATCAAACGCGAGCCTTTCGAGTTCTGCCCCACGCCCATCCAGGAGGCGGTGATGAGACCATCCACACTATTCGTGTTGGCCGCTGGGACCAGCCTGGTCCTGGGGGCGGCCGCAGCGCCGCAGGGACTGCAGGCCCAGGACGTGGAGATGCGCGGACGCGTGCACGGCGTTCGACCTCCACCGGGCTACTATGAGGTCCTGGCCAGCGATCCGACCGCCTATCGGTTTCAGGAGGTTTGGAAAGACATCGCACGTCAGGTGCGCGAGCGAAGACAGGAGCTAGCCCGAGCGGGCGACTATGCCACGCTCAACGCCCACCTGCGGAACGGGCCTTCGAGAGCCGCGGCCCAAGCGGCGGGACTCGCGGTAACGGGCACGTTTCGAATTCCCGTCCTGGTCGGAGTGTTCAAGGACAGCACACACAACTTCCTCCCAGACACCGCCGGACTGAACAGCAAGATGTTCCGTACATCGCCGGCACCGCCGTACTCGATCACCACGTTCTACGATGAGGTGTCCAACAGCCTGCTGACCGTGACGGGCGACGTCATCGGCTGGTTCGCCGTCGATAGCGCCAGCACCTGGTACCAGGGATCGAACAACGGGCTGAACCCGGCCACGGACAAGACCGGCGACTTCATCCAAGAACTGCTCGCCCAGGCCGACCCGCTGGTCGACTTCAGCCAATACGACAACGACAGCAACGGTACGATCGACCTTGTCGCCGTTCTTCATCCACTGAGGGACGGCGCCTGTGGCGGCGTACCTCACATTTGGGCGCACCGCTGGGTGCTGGCTGCGTGGCTGGGCAGTACGTACACGACCGGCGACGGCGTCACGGCGAACGACTACGTCATCCAGTCTGCCGTAGGGGGCAACGGCGGATGCACTGACACCGACACGATGGAAGTCGGTACGATGTCGCACGAGCTGGGCCACGGAATGGCCGGCCTTCCCGATCTGTACGACACGAGTGGGAATTCGGAAGGAATAGGCGAGTGGGGGCTGATGGGCTCTGGAAATTGGAACGTTCAGTCCAGTCCGGCCCACATGGAGGCCTGGTCGAAAGATCAAGTGGGCTGGATCGCCGTCGACACGGTCAACCTGTCCCAGGGGACCGGCGCAAACGTACTCCGCCCGATTATCCCGCAGGACACCGCACTCAGAATCGAGATTGGCGGCACCAACGAGTACTTCTTCCTGGAGAACCGCCAGGGGTTCGGATCGGAGGCGGGCAACATCAACGGCCAGGGCCTCTTGATCTGGCATATCGATCCTGACCGGATCGCCGCTCGCAGACCTACGAACTCGGTGAACGCGGTCGTCCCGCACGGGGTCGATCTCGAGCAGGCGGACGGCCTCGACCACCTCGGAAACAACGTGAACCGTGGTGATTCGGGCGATCCCTGGCCGGGCACATCCGGCAAGACGTCGTTCGATCCATCCTCCGCGCCGAACTCGGAGCTCAACGACAACTCCAACTCGGCGCTCAGAGTCGACAGCATCACGCAGAACCCCGACGGCAGCGTCGCCTTCCGGATCAACTTCAACGTGGTGAGCGAACGCATCACCACCAGCGTCGGGGCCGGAACGCAGGTGACCGTCGACGCCTCACCCGAAGCCGCCCCCTACGACGCGGTCTGGGTCTTCCCGAGCAGCCACACCATCGCGGTCGACTCCATTCAGGGCGACACGCTGGTGCGGTATGTCTTCCAGTCGTGGAGCGACGCGGGCGCCCGCTCTCACTCGGTCACCGCCGACGCAACGCCCGACACCTTCACCGCCAACCTGCAGACCGAGCACCGCTTGCGGGCCACGGCGGACATCCAGGGCAGCGTCAGCAGTACACAGACCCTGGATGGAAATGGGATCGCCTGGCTGCTGCCCACCGATAACGTGGCACTGCAGGCGACGGCCACCGCTCAGGACTTCTTCTTCGTCGAATGGTCGGGCGATACGACCACCACCAACGACACCTTGAGCCTGGCCATGGACCGGCCGTGGACGGTGAACGCGGAGTTCGGGGCGGCTGTGGCCATCGAGACCAGCGCCCTGCAAAACGGCGTCATGGGTGCCGGCTACACCGATACCCTGAGCGCCAGCGGCGGCTCGGGTAGCTATACCTGGTCGCTAACCGGCGGCGACCCGTTGCCGGTCGGCCTGACCCTCAACCCCTCGGGTTCCGTCTCCGGCGTGCCCGAAGAGGACGGGTCGTTCCAGCTCGTCGTCCAGGCGGTCTCTGGTGCCTTGTCGCGCGAGGACACGATACCGCTGTCCATCACGCGCCCCGTGCTGTCGTTGGACAACGTGGTCAACCAGCTGTTGAGTCCCGTGGGCACGCTGACGCCGGAGGAGCAGCGTTTCCTCGATCTGATCGGCAACGACAACGGCAACTTCGATATCGGCGACTTCCGGGCCTATCTGCAGGACGCCGGCGTGGTCACCGACGTGGTGCCCGCGGAACCAATCAAAGCGCCGGAGACGGCCCGTAAGGAGGAAGGACGATGAACAGCAAGCGAATCTCTAGGACCTGGCCGCTGGCGATCATCTCCGCCGCCCTCCTCGGGCTGGCCTGCAGCAGTGAGGAAAGTACCGGACCGCCGGCGCCGCAGCCGGGTCAGCTCACGGTCAGCGTCTCGACGACGGGTAGCGCTGGAGCCGCTTTCCTACTGAAAGTGAGAGGCGACGGCATCAGCAGCCCTGCCACGGTGAGCGCGAATCACAGGCTCTACACCTTCGCCGCGGGGGACACGCTGAAAGCCGCGGTCATCGGAAGCGTGTCTTCGGGTGACGTGCTGGTATTCAGCGTCCCTGACGTGAACCGGGCCAGTAGCTACATCGTGACCCTGGAGCAAGTGTCGGGCAGCGACAACGCGCTGCTGCCCACGAGCGGCTTCACGGCCGTCATCGATTAGCCCGTCCTCGACACCAAAACCGGATCGCCTCGATCGCACGTTCTCTGACGTGGATCGAGGCGATCCGGGCACCCGCTTCAACTTAGGCTTCTTGCTCAGCGCATCTGCGCGTGGATCTTCGCCACTCGGGGATCCTGGCTGATCACCTCACCGCCTTCGGGTTGTTCGAGCCAGCCGCGGAGCATCGTTGCATTCATGACGGTATCGACGTTGAAGCCGTTCGCCTCCAACCACTCGATGTCCTCATCCTCGATGGCTTGGGCGAACTCGATCAACATCCAGTTCTTCATTCCACTCTGCTCCGCACCCGGTGCCGCGGGCGACGTGCCGGG
>JBDHAI010000144.1:0-6777 GCA_039588155.1 Gemmatimonadota bacterium
CTTCGAAGACGTGCTCAGCCTTGAACGTGTGGGCAGCCCCCGCGTCTCACCGGACGGCGGCAGCATCGCCTACTCGCTGCGAACGACCGACTGGGAGAACAATCGCTACGACACGGAGATCTGGCTGGCTCGAGAGGGGGAGGAACCCTTCCAGCTGACCCGCACCCAGGACGGGAGCAGCTTCGGCCACCGGTGGTCGCCCGATGGCCGCTGGCTCGCTTTCATCGCCGACCGCGGTGACGAGCAGCAGGTCTATCTCATCAGCCCACGCGGCGGCGACGCGCGTCGCCTGACCGACGTCGAGGACGGCGTCAACGCTCTGGAGTGGTCGCCGGACGGCACATTGATCGCCTTCGCGTCAGCGGACCCACACAGCAAAGAGCTGAAAGCCCGGGAGAAGCAATACGGCGCTTTCGCGGTAGAAGACGCCGACTTTCGCATGAATCACCTCTGGGTGGTCGAGGTCGATGGAGAAGGCGAACCCTCCCGCCTGACGGACGGCGAGTTCACGGTCGGCGGCTTCGCATGGGCGCCGGACGGACAGCGTATCGCGTTCGAGCACCGTCCGCAGCCGACGCCCGAGGCGTTCGGAATGTCGGATATCTCAGTGGTCGATCTGGAGTCGAAGGCGCTGACCATACTGGTTGACGTGGTCGGCGGCGACTACGGCCCCATCTGGTCGCCCGATGGTGCTTGGGTTCTCTTCGCGACCATGCTCCAGGACAGCGCCTTCTACAGAAACCGCCGATTAGCGCGCGTACCGGCGTCCGGCGGAGAGCTCGAGGTGCTGAGCGAGGATTTCGATGAGAACCCCTCAGCCTTTGAGTGGAATCAGGATGGAGTGTGGTTCGTCGCTAGTCAGCGCACGCAGAGACACATCTTCAAACTCGATCCCGATAGCCGGCGAGTAGAGCAGGTGAGCGAGTCGCCGGACATGGTCTGGTCGGCCAGCGTCTCAGCGGACGGCGAAACCCTAGCGCTCTATGGCGAGACGTCGACGACTCTCGCGGAGATCTACCGGACTTCGACACGCAGCTTCCGGCCGCAGCCCGTCACCGATATGACGGCGCAAGCCTCCGACTGGCCGCTGGGCACGCGCGAGGTGATCGAGTGGAGCAGCCAGGACGGCAGCTCGATCGAGGGCGTGCTGTTCAAGCCAGCCGATTACGACCCGAGTCGGCGCTACCCGCTCTTGGTGTCGATCCACGGGGGTCCGACCGGCACATCACGCCCGGTACTGGTCAGTGCCTACGTGTACCCGTACACCCAATGGCTGGCCAAGGGTGCCGTCATCTTGATGCCCAACTACCGGGGCTCGGCCGCCTACGGAGAGGAATTCCGCGCGCTCAACGTCCGCAACCTGGGCGTCGGTGATGCTTGGGACGTGCTTTCGGGCGTGGACTACCTCATCGACCAGGGTATCGCCGATCCGGAGCGCATGGGCGCGATGGGCTGGAGTCAGGGTGGGTACATATCGGCGTTCCTCACCACGACCAGCGACGTGTTTCAGGCCATCTCGGTGGGTGCGGGGATTTCCAATTGGATGACCTACTACGTGAACACGGACATCCACCGCTTCACGAGGACCTACCTGAAGGGGACACCCTGGGACGATCCGGACGTCTACGCGAAGACCTCGCCAATGACCTACATAACGCAGGCTAAGACGCCGACACTCATCCAGCACGGCGAGTTCGATCGTCGGGTCCCGATCCCGAACGCCTACGAGCTCTACCAGGGCCTTCAGGATGTCGGCGTGGAGACCCGGCTCATCGTCTACAAGGGCTTCGGCCACGGCATCAATAAGCCGAAGGAACAACTGGCCGCGACCTGGCACAACTGGCAGTGGTTCGCTCGCTACATCTGGGGCGAGCAGGTGCAGATTCCTCTCGACTTGGAAGGAGAGGAAGAGGACGAAGATGAACAGGCGGCGCGAGAGAAGCGCTAGTTCGGCGGGAGGAGCGCGCGTCCGTCCAGATCGTCGGGGAAGGGGACCGCTGCGAGCGCGGCCAGCGTCGGGGCCACGTCCACGGTTCTGACCGGTGCGCTCACGCGCCCAGACTCGATTCCCGAGCCCATGAAAATGAGCGGCACCTGCCGATCATATAGGTAGGGCGACCCGTGGGTCGTGACCTCGGGCCCCGGGTGCGAGCCCTCGGTCATGCGGACGACGAGTCCGTACGCCGCCAGCGGGCCAGGGATACGACCGGGGTACTGCGAGCGCTGGAACAGAGCGACGAAGGAATCCGACGGTTGGCCGGTCGACAGCTCTTCCACCGTCATGACGTCGGCGATGAAGCTGTAACGCCTTAGGGCCTTGAGCGCCGCCGTCTTCTTCTGTTCCGGGACTTCCGCCCTCGCCATGGCCTCGCCGACCGCGCCTCGCGCCTGACGGATCTCCTCCCGGGTAACGAACCTCCCGGCCTCGCCCAGCTCACGGCGATACTCGGGCACCATCACTACGCCGTGGTCGGAGGTCAGCGCCACCACATAACGTCCCGCGCCCACCTCGGCGTCCAAGAATTCGAGGAAGCTGTCAAGCTCGCTGTCGAGGTGGAGAACGGCGTCCAGCTGCTCCAGGCTCAGAGGGCCGTAATCGTGACCCACTCGGTCCAGCTGTGAGAGGCCGACGGCTAGATAGTCGACAGGCCCGCGTCGTCCCAGAGAGAGCGAGGTCACGGCCTCTCGAGCCAGCGCCAAGATGGCTCGGTCGAGCTTCGGGGTGTGGTCCCACCAGTCGAAGAAGGCCGCGGGTTCATCGTCGTCGTCTAACTCGTCCTCGAAGCGGTGGGGAAACGACGTTTGCCGTCCCCGGTTCTCATAGGGAACGGCGTCCTGGCGGGCGAGTCCGCGCCAGACCTCAGGTACCGCGCAGTCCCAGAGGGAATCGGCGAGCAGCTCGGGAAGCGTTTCACGGTTGAAGCGCTCAATCCATTCGGGGTCGCTATCGCGGTAATAGGTGGACGTCACAAAACGACCGACGTCATCCTCGAAATAGTAGACGTCCGCCGCCGCGGTCTGGCCGGCGCTCAGCACCGATGTCGTCCGCTTTCCGGACACCACCACGGCGCGCGCCTCCGGATTCGCCGCGACGACCCAGTCCGCCAGCCCCGTGGCTCGCAGGCTCCGCGGCGACATGCCGACCTTTCCCGGCACGCCCAAGATGGCTTCGCCCTCGTCATCCACACTTTCGACGCGCTTCCCTTCGCCCTCCACTTGCTCCAGCCAGCGGTTCGCCACGATGCCATGCCGCGCCGGAACCCGCCCGGTCGCCAGCGTGGCGTGACCCGACGACGTCCAGGTATGAGCGTGATCGTGGACGGCGTCCGTGTAGCTGCGCCCATCCTCGAGCAGCCGCCTCAGACCGCCGCGGTAAAGGGAGTCGTAGCGCTCGAACAGATAGCTGGGAAGCTGATCGACCGAGACGAGAACGATCAGGCTGACCGGGCCCGGTTCCCCGTCTTTCTGGGACGACGGGCCACAGGCCGCGGCCAGGAGGCCAAGCGCCAGGACTGGAAGGCTGTAACGACTGGGGTTCATGTCCGTTCTCTGTTGTGGGGCCGCCCCAATCTAGCAGGACGCGGTGTCACCGCCATGGCCGGCATGTCACAGGATCGCCGGACCAGCCACCGCCAGTCCAGCCAGCCAGCCCGCTCGCGCCTCTTATCGCTTATCACTCATCACGTATCACCTGTCACTGTCCCTGTCCCTCCATCCCCCCTAGCCGGCACGGCCATTGCGTGTAGATTCCCGCCGGTGCGGGCCGGGAGGCCGCCGTTTCCCAATACAACAGACATACCCCTTCGACCGATGGAGGCGCAGGTCCATGCATGCTAATGACTTCATTGGGCAAGTCGAGCGATTCCGGGTGGAGATGGAAGCCTACGTGGCAGAGATGGGTTGCCGCGACGGACTCGACCTCAGCAGCCCCAGCGATGTGGTGAAGTATTGCTCCGAGCACGGGGTAAACTCGATCCGGCTGTGGTTCACGGACATCCTCGGCTACCTGAAGTCGTTTGCCGTGACCTTGCCGGAGATCGAGAACGCGTTCGAGGAAGGGATGGGCTTCGACGGGTCGTCGATCGAGGGGTACAAGCGGATCCAGGAAAGCGACATGGTGGCTTTCCCCATCGCTTCGACCGCCCAGGTCGTTCCTTTCAAGGCCGGCGGCTCTCGGGCCATCCGTATGTTCGCCGAAATTCGCAACCCCGACGGGACACCGTACGCCAGCGATCCGCGGGAAGTGCTCAAGCGCAACCTGGCGCGCCTGGAAGAGCACGGGTTCCACCAGATGAACATCGGTCCCGAGGCCGAGTTCTACTATTTCAAGAACGAATCCAGTCCCGAGGTCATCGATCGAGCGGGCTATTTCGATATCGTGCCGGTCGACATGGGCGATGACCTCCGCGAGGTGACCGTCTTTGCCCTCGAGTCCATGGGCATCCCGGTGGAGTACATGCACCATGAGGTCGGGCCCAGCCAGCACGAGATCGACCTCAAGTACCAGGAAGCCCTACGCATGGCCGACGCCCTCCAGACCTACAAGTGGTTGGTAAAGGAGATCGCGCGGCGAAACGGCGTGCACGCCACGTTCATGCCCAAGCCCCTGTTCGGCGAGAACGGCAGCGGCATGCATACGCACCTGTCGCTGTTCACCGACGAAAAGACGAACGCCTTCTATTCGAAGACCGATAGCTACCACCTCTCGGCGTCGGCCAAGCAATTCATGGCGGGCGTACTCGATCACGCTCGTGAGATCGCCTTCGTCACCAACCAGTGGTACAACTCCTACAAGCGTCTGGTGGTCGGCTTCGAGGCACCGGTCTACATCGCCTGGGCGGAGCGCAACCGCTCGGCCATGATTCGCGTGCCCATGTACAAACCCGGAAAGGAGCTAGCTACCCGCATCGAGTTGCGCTTCCCCGATGCGGCCTGCAATCCCTACCTGGCGTTCGCCGTCATGCTGGCCGCCGGCCTGCACGGACTCGAGAACAACCTCGAGTGTCCAGATCCGATGACCCTCGACCTCTACGAGTTGACCGCCGTCGAGCGCGAGCGGCTGGGTGTGCAGTCGCTGCCCCACGACCTCTACGAAGCGATTCAGGTCGCCGAGGGCAGTAAGCTCCTCCCCGAGACCGTCGGTGAAGACATCCACAATAAACTGCTCGAGACCAAACTGGCCGACTACGAGAAGTTCCGACTCTACATCTCGCCGCTGGACCTCGAGCGGCATATGGAGCTTTAGGATACGTAATCGACGATCACCTGCTGGATACTCAGGTAGTGCGAGTCGGTGGTGAGTATGCGCAGGCCATGCTGCATGGCCGTCGCCGCGATCCAGATGTCATTGGCAGGGATGGGCGTTCCCGCCTGCCAGAGCCCGTTGCGGATGACGGCGTAGCGGCCTGCTGTCTCCTCGTCCAAACCGAGGATCGCGACCCGCGGTGAGGAGAGGAAGGCCTGCAATTCGCCTTCGTTCTTCTCACGCCTTCCGCCGCGGAGGAAGCCCGCCTGCAGCTCTCCCATGACGATCGCGTTGAGGTAGATCTCGTCGGCGCGCTGTACGGCGAGCTTGATCTCTTCGACGCCCTGCATGAAGGCCGAGTACGCCGAAGTGTCGAGGAGGATTCGGCTCATTCCGAGGGCTCGTCGTCAATCGTTCGCTGTTCGGAGATGTACTGCGAGAAATCGGCGGCCTCGTCCTCGGACCACGATCCGGATAGGTGATCGAGATCGTCGTAGGAGCGTTGGCGAGTCTGCGAGTCCAGACCGAGGCGTTCCTCCAGGAGTGATATTACGGCCTTAGCCAGGCTCAAGTCTCTCTCTCTGGCTCGCTCCAAGATCTTACGCATCACTGCGGTCGGGACCTTTCTGAGTGTAATGGTCCGCATGCCCCCCGACCTTGTCTTGCGGGTTCTTTGTAGCCCCCGGGTCATCATCGGACGCTCAACTGAGCTGCTCCCGAGGATGCATCACAGAGAGCATCTATATGCATCATAATCGCATCGCCCTTGCTCTACGGTCAAGGCTTTGCTATGATACAAACGTTTGCAGGAGGTCATACGTATGAAGAAATCCGCGGCACCCGTTCCCGATGACTCAGGCACCGCCGCCGCTCTCCTTAGAGCCGCACGAGAGCTCTTCTCTCGGCACGGCTTCGACGGGACTTCGGTCCGCGCCATCAGCGCCCGGGCCGGCACCAACCTCGGCGCCATCACCTACCACTTCGGGTCCAAGCAGGAGCTCTACGAGGCGGTGGTCTCCGAGGGCGTCGCCCCGTCTCAGGGGCAGTTGGCCGCAGCCGCCGCTCAGGCTGGTCCTCCCCTTCAACGCGTCGAGGGCGTCGTCAGAGCCTTCTTCGATTATCTGCACGAGAACCCGGACCTGCCGTCGTTGCTGTTGCAGCTCCTGAGCAGTTCGCGGCCGATACCTCCCGCCGCTTTGCAGACTATGCAAGCAAACGTCGGCCTTCTGACGTCGCTGATCGCCGAAGGCCAGAGCGACGGATCGATCCGCGTCGGCGATCCCCGGCTCATGGCCTTGAGCATCGGAGCCCAGCCCATCTGGCTCGTTCTTGCCCGGCGAGCGATTCAGGAGGGCGCGGAGATCGACCAGGATGATCCGCACACCCGCGCTCGTGTGGTAGACAGCGTTGTCGACTTCGTGCGCGCGGGCCTTGAAAGACACTCGGAGAATGCAGAATGAGACGCTTGAGTCATTCGACATCGACAAGGAGTTCGATAGCGCTGGCGAGCATACTGCTGCTTGCCTCGATTA
>JBDHAI010000145.1:0-10497 GCA_039588155.1 Gemmatimonadota bacterium
GCGCGGGTCGTCCGCTCGAGCTCGTCGGTGAGGACGTAGACGTAACGATAGCCCAACGCCAGGGACGTGCGAACCAGCCTGGGCAGCGGTAGCCCGTCCATGGCGCTGAGCAGGTCGGCGGCCCGGGTCACCGAGATGACGATCGTCACCGCCGACACCGCGAGGGTCGCCCTGACCACAATCTCGCTGGCTCGCGCCAGGCCGGTATGGCTCGCGGTGAACGGTCCGAGCTCGAAAGCCTCCGGGCCGGGAACGGTGAACGGTAGGGCCAGTGCCGGGAGAAAGAAGAAGGGCAGGGCGCGAATAACCCGTCGCGCCAGCACGGCGCCGGGAACCCGGGCCGCCCAAGCGCCCAAAGCCACCAGCGCGGCGAGAACGAGGAGAGCGCGCCAGGCCCCGGGCGGCATCAAGCCGGCGGCGAACGCGGCGGCGATCGCGATCCAGAGCCGCTGCTGCGGGGTCGTCCGTTGGTTCAACCAGGACGACCGATCGGCGAACTGATCGAGGTGTGCGAAGCTCATCAGGTTTCCTGCGCCCTTCTCGCCAGAGCCGTCGCTCTCACCACCGCTGCAATGCCGGCGAACAGGAGCGCGATGCCGAGCACGACAGCCAGGAGCGTCCCCACGAAGCCGGGAAGCCAGGCGCGGTAGTCGGGCAAGGGCGCGGCCCACCAGACTGAAGCGATGTCTGCAAAGCCGAGGTCGATAGCGACCCGCTCCAGGCTGTCGGGCGCAGCGGAGGCGACGAGGGAAAGGAGGCCGCTGAGGACCGCCAGACTACCGAGGGCCGCCAGGATGACGGCCCGGGGCAGCCCGTCCGGAGCGGCGCCCTGTGGCTGGTAAATGAGGGCCGGACGCTTGCGAGCGAGTGCCCAGACTACCAGGCCGCTGATGGCACCCTCCGCCAAAGCCATGACGGCGTGTACGCTGGCCATCGCACCCACGGAGAGACGGATGGGTGCCACACCGCTGAGTCCCAGCTCGATGCCGGCGGCGATTCCGGTGAGAAGCGTGGCCACGTAGGCGGCCACAGCCGCCGCCAGTCCTCGACGCCGCGGGCCTTCACCGGCGAGGGCGACGAGGCTGCGGTAGATCGCGTATCCGGCGATCGCCCCCATCCCCGCGATATTGAGGACGTTGGCGCCCAGCGCGGTGAGCCCCCCATCGGCGAAGATGAGCGCCTGCACGATGAGCACGGCGGTCATCACCAGGAAACCGGCCCACGGCCCGAACAGCACAGCGACGACGACGCCGCCGAGCAGATGGCCGCTGGTCCCTGCCGCGACTGGGAAGTTCACGACCTGCACCGCGAAGACCGCCGCCGTGGCGAGCCCCAAGTTCGGAGCGGCGCGCTCGTCCAGGTTCTTGTGAGCACGGCGAGCCGAATACGCGGTGACGACGCCGGCAGTGACCAGCGTCGTGGCAGTGACCGAGGCCGATAGGAATCCGTCCGGGATGTGTGCCATAGCTGAACGTTCGAGTTTCGCGCCTGCATCTCTAGGACGCAAGGCTCGCTCTTGGCCGCGACCTTCCTACCTGGCGCCCGGGTTTCTTTCGAGGCAGCCTCCCTTTAGGTTCGGCCGGTGCAGCGGAACAGCGGAGTGTAAGAGTGCCGTTAAGCGAGAGAATGCGCGTCTACCATCTCGTGCGGCCGGGCGAGTTGTGTCTCGAGACGGTCGCCGTGCCAGAGCCTGCTGAGGGCGAGCTGGTCGCACGAGTTCACGTCGCGCTCACCTGCGGAACCGACCTCAAGACCTACGAGCGCGGTCACGCCCGCCTCAAGCTTCCAACGGCGCTAGGTCACGAGTGGGCCGGCACGGTCGAGTCGGTCGGTGCCGGTGTGCACGGCTTCGGTCGAGGCGATCGCATCGTGGCCCTGCCCACGGCCCCCTGCGGCGACTGCACCTACTGTCTGCGGGGCTCCGAAAACCTCTGCATACATCTTTTCGAGCAAGTTGCCCTGGGCGCTTACGGCGAGTTTGTGCGGGTGCCGCGGCACATCGTCAACCGGAATACGTTCGGGATTCCTGACGCCGTATCCGATGTGCAGGCCGCGTTTCTCGAGCCGTTGGCCTGCACCGTGCGTGGGGCGGAATTGATTCAGCTGTCGGGTGACAGAACCGTGGCGTTCCTCGGGGATGGACCCATCGCACTGTTGTTCGCGCAGGTCGCGCAGCTACGGGGCGCGGGACGTGTCATCCTGGTCGGCCGACATCAACGACGTCTGGAGCTGGCAATCGAGCTCGGCGTAGATGTCGTGGTGGATGCCCGGCTCACAGGGCCACGGGCTGCGGTGGCGGAGCAGACGGATGGTCTGGGTGCCGATACCGTGGTCGAGTGCGTGGGTCGTCCAGAGGCATGGTTGCAGGCCATCGACCTCGCGTGCCGGGGTGGCGAGGTGCTCCTCTTTGGCGGCTGCGAGAAGGGTACGGAGGTTTGTCTGGACACGGAACGAATTCACTACGACGAGATCACCCTGAAAGGTGGGTTCCACTACACGCCGGCTGCAGCGCGTCGCGCCTGGGAGCTCATCTGCGGCGGGCTGCTGAAGCTCGATCCGCTAGTCACACACGAGATGGCGCTCGAGGAACTGCCGGCGGCCTTCGGGCTGGTGCGGCGGCGCGAGGCCGTCAAGGTTGCCATTAGGCCATGAATCGAAGAGACTCGCCGACCATGCGTGCAGCTCGCGCGTACGCCTTCGATGATGTCAGGGTGGAGGAGGTCGCGATCCCGCGCCTCGAACCCGGCGACATCAGAGTGCGGGTGAGCGTCTGCGGCGTCTGCTCGAGCGATGCCATGGAGTGGTACGTCAGCCGGAAGGTCCCGGTCGTACTCGGCCACGAGCCCGTCGGTATTGTCGAGGAAGTTACGGCCGAGGTGGACGAGCTCGAGGTCGGCGATCGCGTATTTTTCCACCATCACGTGCCGTGCATGGAGTGCCGAGCCTGCCAGCGGGGTCTGTTTACCTCCTGCCAGCGTTTTAGAGAAACTGGCCTGGACCCCGGCGGCTTCGCCGAGCTCGTCAGGGTACCGGCGGCGATCGTTCGACTGGACGTGCTTAAGATCCCTGACGAGGTGTCCGACGAAGCGGCGGCTTTCATCGAGCCGGTCGCGTGCAGCTTGCGGGCCTTCAACAAGATGTACATGGAGCCCGCTAACATCGTTTGGGTGATCGGCGCAGGTCCGATGGGTCTGATCAATGTGCGGCTGGCCCGGTACCTGGGTGCCGAGCCCATCGTCGTCACGGATCCGGTGGAGGTGCGGCGTGAGTATGCGTTGCGTGCCGGGGCAGATGTGGCTCTCGATCCGGGCGCCGCGGACTTTGCCGAGCGGATGCGGGAGGCCACGAACGGTTGGGGTGCCGAGAAGATCATCGTGGGGCCGGGATCGGTAGGGGCCATCGAGCACGGGTTGGCCCACGCTGCACCGGGTGCGGTGGTGATGGTTTTCACGCCGACGCCACCGGAGGCGACGGTAGACTATCGACCGCACGATCTCTACTTCAAAGAAGTGACGATCACCCACAGCTACTCCGCCGGCCCGATCGACACGCGTGAAGCGCTCGACCTGCTCGCCGCCGGCGAGCTCGAGGTGGAGGATCTCATCACCCACCGTTTCGGACTCGAAGGGGTGGGCGAAGCGTTGAAGCTGGCGAAGGTGCACGACGAGTCGCTGAGGTCGGTGATCTACCCCGGCGGGCTGGGCGTCGACATAAAAGTGATATGAGTGGGACAGAATGAGTGACGCGAAGGAATCGAGCCGGGTAGTCCGCTTCTCAGGCTTCGCCTGGGACGGCGTGCGGCCCGCCGCCTACAAGGACCCTGGGGAAGGTTGGCGAGGCGTCACACGCCAGCGGTTGATCGGCCCCGCGGAAGAGATGCCGTTCCACCTGCGCTACTTCGAGATCGAAACCGGCGGCTACACGACCTTCGAGCGACACGATCACCAGCACGCGGTCATCGGTTTCCGGGGTAGCGGCGAAGTGCGGCTGGGCGATCGTTGGGTGGCGGTCGGCTTCGGCGATGTCGTTTACGTAGCTCCCAATCACCCGCACCAGTTCCGAGCGGTGGGGGACGAGCCCTTCGGCTTCTTCTGTGTCGTCGATGCGGATCGCGACCGACCCGTTCCCCTTTAGAGCCGCCAGATCGCGCCGACCACCACAACGACGTTGTCCGTCTCGCCGAAGATGCCGTTGCCGAAGCGCAGGTCGATCAAAGCGGCGGCACGTTCGGTCACCGAGAACGCACCGCCCACGTCAAGTGTCAACGCGGAATCGGTGTTCGGGTCGCCCGAGCTGATGCCGAACTCCAGACGCGGATGAACGAAGATCTCGGAATCGCCGCCTGCCAGTCGGAAGCCCAGGCCAGCGATGAAGCCAACCGGAATCTTCCATACTGTCGAGCTGGGCTCGCTGAGGCCGATACCGGTGGCAAAGCTCAGGTTGAGCAAGCCGCCGCCGTCGCTGAGCGTGCGTGCCAGCAGACCCCAGCGCACGTCGGCGCCCGCATACGGCGTGTTGTTCGCGCTGGTAAACCAAACACCGGCTCGACCGCCAATGTCTACGTCGTCGGTCACCGGGATACGAATCATGCCGCCTATCGCCGCGTCATCGTTGAAGGCGATATACGGGAGCAACGTCTCGCTCGATGGCACGCCGGCGGTGAGAAGCGCCGGCTCGGCGACCACCTGAGCCGATCCAGCCTCGACACTCACAAAAAAACAGGCGCCCGCCAGCACGGCCGCCGCTGCTCTCCGAATTCCACCCATGCCGTCCTCCCTTCGTCGGCACGAGACGCTCGCGCCGATTCCCCCGTATATTGGCGATGGGCGGGCCAGGATCAAGGGCGCAGCGGAAACGGCGCCCTCTCAATTCCGGAGCGCTTTAACACTTCGGAGACTGATTGCATCTTATAGCCGGCATGGACGAGAACGAGCTCATCGAGCTGGCCAGGGAAGGCGATCGTGCCGCCTTCGGAAAACTCGTGCGGCTGCACCGCGACGCCGTGTACCGGTTCGCCGCCCGCTGGTTGGCCGATCCTGACCAGGCGCTGGACGTCGCTCAGGACGTCTTCGTTCGCGCCTTCGATGGGCTGAAGAGCTACCGAGGCGACAGCCGCTTTCGGACCTGGCTGTTCTCGATCACCCTGAACGCCGCCCGTTCCGTCGCCCGCCGGCAGAAGCGCCGCGGCGAAATCCGACTCGACACCGGCGCGGATTTTGCCGACATGCGGACCCCGCCGGACGCCAAGGCCGCGCGCGCCGACGCCTACGCCCGAGCGGCGCAGGAGCTGGCGACCTTACCCGAGAAGCAGCGCGGTGCGGTGACGCTCCGCATCTACGAGGGATTGAGCTTCAAAGAGATCGGTGAGATCATCGGCTGTTCCGAGGGCTCCGCTCGCGTCAATTACCACCACGGCATTCAGAAGCTGAGAGAGACTCTGACATGACCAGCCCCGAGGTATGCACCCGGATCGGTGAACTGCTCCCCGAGTTCCTGGCGGGAAGGGTCAGCGAAGACGACGACCGCTTAGTGCGCGAGCACCTGCGGAGCTGTGCCGAGTGCAGAAACCGAGCCAACGCGGTCAGCCTGCTACAGCAGACACCGATCCCGTCGCCCGATCCCAGCCGCTGGGACGACTTCGTCGAAGGCGTGGTCGAGGCGACGGATGAGAAGAGGCACAAGAGCGGGTGGCGCCGCGTTGGGTGGGCACTGGCGGTTGCGGCGGCCGCGGCGATCGTCGTCCTCTCCTGGGTGCGGATAGCCGGCATCGGCGAGGCCGAGAACGACCTCGATTGGCTTGCCCGCCAGGTGGCCGAGTTGCCCGCTGCCGAGGCCGCCGCGTGGACAGCGGGTTGGAGCGCTGCCGGTTTCATGCCTGCCGGCTTCGATACGGCAGGCCTGAGCGAGGAAGAACTGCAGAGGTTGGGCAAGGAGGTTGGACGAACATGATGCGCAACTGGAATCACCTGGCGATGGCAACCCTTCTCTTGCCCCTGATCAGCGTCAATCCGGTCCTCGGGCAGTCGCGCTCGGAACCCGTAAGTCGAGCCGCGATGTATCAGCAGGGCCAGGACGGTCTAATCGAGATGTTCCTCGACCACGCCACTGCCGAGCTCAACCTGACCGAGGAACAGCGCAGCGGCCTCGAGGTCGCTCTGCGAGAGACGATGGATCGCCGCGGTGAACTGGCCAGGCGACAGGCGCAAGTGGCCCGCGAGATCAGAGAGGCGCTGTCGGACCCGGCGACGCAAGATGACGAGTTTCGCCGCTTGAGCGGTGAAATCATCTCCGCGAAACGCCGTGAAGTCGAGCTCGCTGAGTGGCAGGACAGCCGGTTGCTCGAGGTGCTGACGCCGCGACAGACTCTACGCTTTATGCTCATGCAGCAGCAGCTAGCTCAGCGGATCGAAGAAATCCGCCGGCAGCGCTCGGGCGAGGGGCGTCAGCGTCGCTGACCCAGCCTACCTCACAGATCCTTGAGCTTGAAACAAGAGCGCCCGCCGCAATCGTTGTTGGGCGCGCACGTCTCAGCCGCGGGTGGCATCGAGCTCGCGCCGGGGCGAGGCGCGGAGATCGGTGCCGACGTCGTCCAGGTCTTCACCAAGCCGGTCAATCGCTGGGCGGAGCGCGATATCGAATTGGTTACAGCTCCAGAATTGTGGGAGCGCTCCTGCGAATCGTTCTGCCGCGAGCTGGTCCGCTGCCATGCCCTCGAGCTCGACTTTCTCGTTACCCACCCTGGGAACGCCACCGACGGTGACTCGGCTGCCGGGCTCGAGCGAAACGCGCGGGCGATTGGCCGCGCGTTGTCGCAGGTCGAGGGCCTCACCGCGGTCTTGCTCGAAGCTACAGCGGGCCAAGGCACGTCTTTGGGCTCCAGGTTCGAGGAGCTGGCCGCTCTCCTCGAAGGGGTGGGCGCCGAGTTCCAGCAACGCCTGGGTGTGTGCATCGACACGGCTCACGTATTCGCCGCGGGTTACGACCTTGTGGGCGGCTACGACGACGTCATCGCCGAGCTGGATCACCACGTTGGGCTGGAGCGGGTCCAGCTCTTCCATATGAACGATTCGAAGACACCCTTGGGAAGCCGTGTCGATAGACACGAGCAAATTGCCAAGGGTCACTTGGGGCCGGCTCCCTTCGAACGGATCATGGGCGACGAGCGCTTTCTTCGCGTGCCGAAAGTGATCGAGACCCCGAAAGGGGATTACCCGGTAGAAAACGATCGGAGGAACCTCGACTGGCTAAGGCGGGCCGCCCGCTAGCGTCGAGTTGTGGAGATCACTCTTCGAATTCTCACCGCTTGCCTACACAGCGTGCGCGCGATATGTAAAGAGTTCGAGGCGGCTGTCCCGTGGCCGGCCGCACAAGCTCTGTTCTCGTTTGGCGGTGACCGTAAATTGCCGCGTCTTGCGTTCGCGCCGTCCAGTCCGAGCCTTTGAGATGGAAATGACCCCAAGAAGCAACTCCGGAGCCCAGGCGGAAATTGACCATCGCTTGCGTGCGATTGCGGATCGACTCAGCCGCGAGCTGGCCCCGCACCCGCCGACAGAGCGCACGCCCGTTGAACAGCACAGCCACCTGTTCGAGGAAGCACAGGAGCTGTACGAGAACGAGCTGGTCTGGGAGGAAGAGACGGGCGAAGAATCCACGGAGTCCGGCTCCCTCGTGGCGCTGGTGTTCCCGGGCACGCTGGCTCTGGTCGATGCGCTCGTCACTTCGCATTCCCCCGGCGAGCACGGTGAAGGCGGACCGCATCGTGACGTCGTGGTGTCCTTTCTGGAATGGCTGTCGGAGAGATTGTTGTTGTTGCGCTCCGGCGAGCTGCGTGCCAGTGCGACCGACAGGGCCAGAGAGGCCGACCTCACCGATCGCTTGATAGATCTGATTCTCTACCGGTATTGCGCATTGACCGCCGCCGAGATGGAGCGGCTTGACGCCTACCGCAACTGAAAACGGACTCTTCATGAACATCCTAGTCTGTGTCAAGCGCGTACCCGACTCCGAGGGCCGAATCGGCGTGGCCGGCGATGGCACTTCGGTAGACACACAGGGAGTCAAGTTCGTTCTGAATCCGTACGACGAGTTTGCCGTCGAGGAAGCACTGAAGCTCAAGGAAGCAGCGGGCACAGGTAGCGTGACGGTTATGACGTTGGGTGGCGATGAATCGAAGGAGACGTTGCGGACGGCGCTTGCCATGGGCGCCGACCAGGCCGTTCTGCTCAAAGGCAAGCCTTCCAGCGATGGGCTAGGTACGGCGGAGAAGCTGGCCGAGGGAATCCGGGGCCGCGAGTTCGACCTGGTGCTCTTTGGCAAGCAGGCGATCGACGACGATAATCTCCAAGTGCCGGCGATGGTGGCCGAGCTCCTCGAGCTACCCTGCGCGACCGTGGTCATCGAATTGAAGGTCGATGGAAGAAAGCTGACGGCGGAGCGTGAGATCGAAGGAGGGCACGAGATTGTCGAGTTCGACTTGCCCGGCGTCGTGGCGGCACAAAAGGGCCTCAACGAACCGCGCTACGCGAGCCTCAAAGGGATCATGGCTGCCAAGAAGAAACCGCTCGAAGAGATCGAGGTCGGTGACGCGGAGTCGCGCCTGGAGATTCTGCAGGTCATGAATCCGCCGCAACGATCAGCGGGCGAGATCGTCGGCGAGGGTGCGGATGCAGTCCCGGAGCTGGTGCGAAAGCTACGTGAGGAAGCAAAGGTACTCTAAACGATCATGAGCGTAATCGTCTTTGCCGAACAAAAGGGTGGCGCGCTGCGACAGGTCGCACTGGAGACGGTGACGGCTGGACGTGGGCTCGCCGACGCGCTGGGTGTCGATTTGGTGGCGGTCTTGCTTGGGCCGCCATCCGTTGCGAGCGAGGCCGAGAAGTTCGGCCGCTTTGGGGCTGACAGCGTGCTGCTGGGGACGTCAGATGCTTTGGGTGAGTACGCACCCGAGGTGTACACGGGGACATTGGCCAAACTAGTCGGGGAGCGGGCGCCAAAGGCTGTGCTGTTCGCCGCCAGCGCGCAGGGAAAGGACCTGGCGCCGCGCCTGGCCGCCCGGGTCAAAGCGGGCCTTGCCTCTGATGTGACCGAGCTGGCGGTTACCGATGGTCGAGTGGTCATCGTCAGGCCGGCTTATGGAGGGAAGGTCTTTTTCCAAGCCGGCTTCATGGGTGAGCCGGCCGTGGCTAGCGTGCGCCCCAGGGCCTACACGGCGACCGAGAATTCCCGGGAAGCGTCGGTGGAGGAGATCGCGGTCGATGTCGACCCGGCGGCCCTGCGGATGACCGTTCACACGGCGACCGGCGGCAAGAAGGGCCGGCCGGACGTGGCGGAGGCGGAGGTCATCGTCTCGGGCGGCCGGGGCATGCAGGGGCCGGAGCATTGGACGATGCTCGAAGCCTTGGCCGATGCGCTCGGGGCGGGCACGGCGCTCGGTGCCAGTCGCGCGGTCGTCGATGCGGGCTGGCGTCCTCACGACGAGCAGGTGGGTCAAACCGGCAAGGTGGTGGCGCCGCCACTCTATTTCGCTGTAGGTATCAGCGGTGCGATTCAGCACCTGGCGGGCATGCAAACGGCGAAATGCATCGTTGCGATCAACAAAGACGCTGAGGCTCCCATATTCAAGGTCGCTGATTACGGGATTGTGGGCGATCTGTTCGAGATATTGCCGCTGTTGACGGACGAGATCCGGAAACTACGCTCTTAAGGCTAGCTATGAACGTAGGCGTGCAGCGCATCGCTTGGCTGCCTGGCTTGCTTCTATTGATTGTGGTTCCCGGGCCAGCGGCGCATGCGCAGTTCGAAGAGCCCGACACCGTTCCGCGTTTTTCCATCGGTGCGGCAGTCGAGCTCGTTTTCAGAGGCAAGCGCGGGGAAGGTGAGAATCCGGCTGGCGGAACGGTAAGCGTCTCGTTCGGTGGGGGTCCGGCCCTGGGCCTGCGGGCGGAATACCGCATCACGAGAACGCTTTCGGCGGGTATCGCGGGCAGCTGGGCCAGCCTCAATGAACAGCTGAAGACGGCGACGGCCACCAGTGTCAGCGCGGAGGGATTCACGCAGCTCCAGTTTACCGGCGAGCTGCAGTTCAAAGTCAAACCCAACATTCCCGGCTTCTTCATACTCGGTGGAGGTGCGCGCTACATCGATCCGCGCAGCAGCGATCCCAACGATTACGTCCACACCACTCAGAGTTTCACCGAGCCGCTGGGTATCTTGGGCGCTGGGCTGGAAACGGGCGGGCGAACTTCGCGTGTGTTCAAACTCGATCTCCGTATCTACTTCGTTGCGCCCTCCGAACAGCAGAGTTTCGAAACCAAGTCGCTTGCCATTGATTGGGCGCTCGACCTGGCATTTCTGTTCAGGCTTTGATTGTAGGTTCGGGGATTACTTTTCTCGCAAGACAATCGCTTCGAGTTCCGTGCCGACGGGCAGGTCGCTGTTTGCCGGTACTCGGATGAGCGCGTCTGCCTGTGACATCGAGGTGAGGATGCCAGAGCCTTG
>JBDHAI010000146.1:0-6647 GCA_039588155.1 Gemmatimonadota bacterium
CGGCGATCTCCGACTTACCCGCGCCCGACTCGCCCGCGATCGTGATAATGACTCGCTTGCTGGCCGTCGTGATCTCTGGGATGACTCGCTCACCGACCTGTCGCGCCGCACGTTCGTGGTGCGGCTGAATGATGATCTTGTCGCCTTTCATCTGCCTCTTCCGTCTCCTTCGCTATCCGCTCGTAGCCGGGCGCGCCTGCTTAATACGCCCGTCGTCGGCCCTGATCAAGGTGCCGATCCACACGAGTGGGACTCCGAGATGTTGGCGGGTCGCTTCTGCCGGTGTATTCTCCTGCATGTTCGAGGCGCAAAGGAGACGGGTGTCGAAGCGTGGCTGGCGATTGCCTAGGCTGGAATGGCGGGCGTCGCGCTCCATGGCCCTCGCCGTCGCGGTCGGATTCGTGTTGATCTTGGTGGTCATGGTGGCTCACAGCCTGTCGTTCGACGCACCCAAGGAGTTCTGGATGCAGAAGGGTGTCCTCGATAGCGTCGACAGCCAGCCTGTCGAAGGTGATTCGCTTTACGAGGCCCACGAGGTGACGCTGATCAGCAGCGCCGGCTACAGGGTGCGGGGGTACCTGCGGGTGCCGCGGGAAGAGGGGCGCTGGCCCGCCGTGATCGTGATTGGAGGTACGAACACTGGCCGTATGGCGGCCGAACTGTTCACACCGGACGATCCCTACGTGATCCTCGGCCTCGACTACCCCTGGGAGGGTCCCCGGCACCTCAACTGGTTCCAGTTCTTGGTGCGCGTCTTTGCCGTGCGTCGGGCCATGCTTCTCACACCTTCCGCGGTGATGCTGGGCGTCGATTACCTCGAGTCCCGCGACGATGTCGACATCGGAAAGCTCGTGTTCGCCGGCGCCAGCTTCGGTGCCCCGCTCATGGTGGTGGCCGGAGCGCTCGACCAACGGGCCGAAACCGTGATGAGCGTGTACGGCGGAGCGAATTTCGACGGGCTTCTGCAAGGGAGCCTGAAGGTCAAGCCGCTATGGCTACGCGCGGGCGTTGCCAAAGTAGGCGCCTGGCTGGTGTCGCCCCTCGCGCCCGAGAAGTACGTTCAGCGGATAGCTCCCCGTCGCACGATCATCATCAACGGGAGCCGGGACGATCGTATCCCGCGCTACAGTGTCGAGCTACTCTACGACTCGGCGGGTGAGCCTAAGCAGCTCATTTGGCTGGACGAAGGACATATCAGCTCGCGCGACCCGGAGTTGCTCGAGCGGGTCTTGCAGGCGGCATCGGGCGCGCTCAACGCCGATGAGCCGGACAATACAGCGGAGGAAGGTGCTGCGCGTCATGAGAACTCGCTCCCTAGGCCCTGACGCTCCCGACGTTTCGGTCGTGGGCTTCGGTGGCATGCCACTGTCGTTGGACAGTCGTCCGTCTGAGTCGCAGGGCATCGAGGTCCTGCACGCGGCGATGGACGCCGGAATCAACTTGCTCGATACCGCTGACGTTTATTGCATCGACGACAATGACATCGGTCACAACGAACGCCTCATCGCCCAGGCCTTGGATACTTGGTCGGGCGATAGGGAAGCGATCATCGTCGCCACCAAGGGCGGCCTTACCCGGCCCGGAGGGCGCTGGGAGCGGAACGGCCGCCCGGACCACCTGCGCGCCGCGTGCGAGAGATCCTTGAAGGCGCTGTGCGTCGAGCGCATCGATCTCTACCAGTTCCACGCACCCGATCCGAATGTACCGCTCGCCGACAGCAGCGGCGCGCTCGCTGACCTGCAACGGGAGGGCAAGGTTCGCTGGGTGGGGCTCTCTAACGTCTCGGTGGACGAGATTCGCACGGCTCAGGAGATCGTCGAGGTGGCCACGGTGCAGAACCGCCTCAACCCGTTCTTTCGGGAAGCCGTCGGTGCCGGTGTAGTTAAGTACTGTGATGACAATGGTATAGGCTTTCTTGCCTACAGCCCTGTGGGAGGTGGTCGGCTCAACAAGACACTGCCGGACCATCCGGCGCTCAAGCCGATCGCCCGCAAGCATCGCTGTTCGGCCCATGCCGTGGTGCTGGCCTGGGTGCTCTCGCAGAGCCCCAGCGTCATCGTGATTCCGGGAGCCCGGACCGTGGAACACGCTCTCGACTCGGTGAGCTCGGCGGATCTGGAGCTGAGCGAAGAAGAACTCGGCGCCGTCGACGTGGCGGCGTTCTCGACCGCGTAGCACGAGTCGAAGCGACCCGGGCAGTGAGCGTCAGGAATTGGGGTCGTGGAAGAGCCGTTCGCGCGTGGGCAGGCGCCCCACGCCTTCACCCTCGAGGGTCAGCGATAACCCTAGGCCGCCGCCGGCCTGGAAGTAGCGGACCCTGATCGGGTGGTAGCCGGCTTCGAGGGCTATCATTCCAGCCTTCTTGAGCGGTCCGTGGAGGCCGTCGTTATCGATCACGATATCGTGGCCGATGACCAGCTCGCTGCCGTCATCAGAAGTCAGCGTGAAGGTGTACATCGCTGAAGCGGGCACGCGGATGTAGCCGCTGAACTCGAGACCGAACTCCTCCGCACGCTCCATACCTTGCAGGCCGATGTCGTCGGCTATCCCTCTTCGAACACTCGTCGAGTCGTACAATCCGCGCACGGACGAGATCTGCGCCTCGTGGTAGGTGTAGCGCAGGCCCGAGGTCAGGTCCCCCGTATCAAGCTCCTGCGAAGGACGCAGCGTCGTACGGGCAAATCTGGCTGCCCGGGCGGGGCTCACGCGGCCGTTGGGCAAGAAGGCCCGTGCGGTAACGACTGTAGCGTCTTCGCTGACCGGAAGTGCGAAGGGCGCAGCATAGAGTCGCGCGCGCCTGGACGGGTCGCTGCCGTCCGTTGTGTAGCGGATCTCCGCATCAGGAATCAACGACTCGAGCGAGATCTGCATCTCATCTTCCAGCGTCAGGCGATCGCGTTCCAGACCCCTGACGTGCGGGATGCGATAGCTGACACGCTGACCGTCCAGCAGCTGAAACTGTTGAGGCAGGGCCGAAAGGAACCGGTCCCAATTGCGTGCCTCTTTAGGCGACCAGACGACCTCGGACAGAGCGAGCATGCGTGGCAAGACCATATACTCCACGTCGGCCGTCGTCTTCATGTACTCGGTCCAGACGTTGGCCTGGGCGCCCAGCACGTGCCGGGCTTCCTCTGGTGTCAGCTCCTCCGGTACCGGCTCGAATTCATAGACACGCTCTAGCGGTATGTACCCACCGATGGCCAGCGGTTCGAACAGTGGGTCGCCCTGGTAGTAGTCGAAATAGACGTGAGTGGTCGGCGTCATGATGACGTCGTGACCTTGCCTGGCGGCTTCGATGCCGCCGGCCGTGCCGCGCCAGGACATGACGGTCGCCTGCGGTGCCAGTCCGCCCTCTAGAATCTCATCCCAGCCAATCAATCTGCGATCGTGCTCCAGCAGATACTGCTCGATTCGCTTGATGAAGTAGCTCTGGAGCTCCTCCTCGTCTTCGAGCCCCTCCCGACGGATGATCTCTTGAGCAAGCCCGCTCTCCTCCCAACGCGTCTTGGGCGCCTCGTCACCGCCGATGTGGATGTAGCGGCTGGGGAAGAGGTCCAACACCTCGGCGAGCACATTCTGAAGAAACGCGAAGGTTTCTTCTGATTGACAGTAAATGTCCTCGAGCACGCCCCAGATTGTCGCCACCTCGAAGGGGCCTTCGGTGCAGGCCAGCTCTGGATAGGCGGCCAAAGCCGCGGTGGAGTGGCCCGGCATCTCGATCTCGGGGATCACCGTCACGTAGCGGCTACTGGCGTAATCGACGACCTGGCGAACTTCATCTTGCGTGTAGAATCCGCCGTACGGCTTTCTATCTCCGATGTAGGGATCGAAGTTCTTGGCGAGTATGGTTTCTCTTCGGAAGGCTGCGACCTCGGTGAGGCGCGGATACTTCTTGATCTCTATTCGCCAGCCCTGGTCTTCGGTCAGGTGCCAGTGAAAAGTGTTCATCTTGTACATCGCCAATAAGTCGATGTATTTCTTGATGAACTCGACGGGGAACAGGTGCCGGCCGACGTCCAGGTGCATTCCGCGGTAGGGGAAGCGTGGTTGGTCTTCGATCTCTACGGCGGGAATGATCCACTCGTCGGCCGCACTTGTAAGCTGATTCCTCGTTGGCAACAGCTGGCGCAGGGTTTGGAGGCCGTAGAAGATCCCAGCGTGCGCCGGCGCCGACAACCTCACCGACGTTGGGGTCACCACGAGTCGATACCCTTCGGGCGCGAGTCCACCCTGACTCGCCTCGAGCGCTAGGATGATCGCATCTGAGGTGACAGCACCGGTCTGGCCTTCCGATAACGCGAGGTCGATACCCAGCCCCTGCCTCACGACCTCAGCGCCGTACTGAGCGAGTTCGCGTAGTTGCGGATCGTCCGCGTCCGATGTTGCGATGGTCGTGGAGGCGGCAAGGCGGAAAGCTCCGGGCTGCGGGCTCAATTGAGCCGGAATCGGAACGATATTGAAGTCGGATGGGGCTTGGGGGGTTGTTGACGCCAATCGCGCCTCCACGTCAACCGACGCCCAGAGGCAGAGGGCCGAGATGAGCGTCCCGACTGCGCTAGATCTTCTCGCCAGGGTGGCCAACGGGCCTTACCTCACGGGGCAGCGGTGTCTGAAGATTGCTGTTCAGCCGTAGAATAGGTCGGCGCATCGCGCAATTCAACGCGAGATGGCGAGAGTAGGATCCAGCTGAAGCAAGCCAGCGATGAAGGCCTGTACGTCTCCACCCACCTCCTGAAAGAGGTTCCGCATACGAGCCGTGTCGAGGATCGCGCCGCCATCGAGCTCATCGATCCGCACGCCAGGCTCGCAGATGACGACCCCCAAGTCGAGAGGGGACCAGCCGAGCACGGAGGCAGCCTGCAAGAAGGCCGGGCAGCCGGTCTCCGGCACCGTGAAGATCAATTCGAATTCGCCGTGCGGCCCCGCCAACATCGTCCAGGCGGGTAGGCTCGCCGCCTGCGATATCCGCAGTGCATCGCGGTGGAGAAGTTGAGCCAGAGGTCGTGTCAGCCGCAAGCCGACGTTGTTCAAGCGCATCAGCTCATCGAGCGTGGGTAGCACACCGTCGCTCGTATCCATGCCGCACGACGCGTAATTGCGAAGCACTCGGCCCTCGGGCAGACGAGCACAGGGGCGGTAGTCTACCGGTGGCCCGCTATCGCGCAGCCGTTCGTGCAAGTGGAAGAGTGCGTAGGCGCTGCCCTGTCCCAGCGGCGCCGAAGCGAACAATCGATCTCCTGGTGCGCATCCGCGGCGGGTGAGCGGGTTACCGTTGGAGATCACGCCGACGGCGGTACCGGAGATCTGCATCCGAGCCGAGAAGTTCGTGTCTCCGCCCAGCACATCGAGTTGGCAGGCGACGCAGGCGTCACGTATGCCGCGCTGGAGCTCCTCGACGAACTCCGCCTCGAGGTCTTCGGGCAGCGTCTCGTTGACCAATAGACCGATGGGTTCAGCGCCCACCGCCGCAAGGTCGCTGGCGTTGACCATCACGGCCATCCAGCCGATCAGGTAGGGATCGTCATAGAGTCCAGCTTCGATCTCTTCGACGATGCCGTCGGTGGTCAACGCGAGCACCACATCGCTGCCAGGGAGACGGATCAGTTCAGCGTCGCTCTCGCGCAGTCGGTTCAACTGCAAAGGCGAGCGAGGCAGCGCGCTCGCCAGCCGCTCGACAATCGCGTTCTCGACAATCGCGTTCATCATGTACACACCTGTAGTAGTCCAGGCACCACGGAGAAGTACGCCCGACTTACCGTAACCACCTCGCCGTCACCTTCCACCGCAAAGGGTCGGTCTGCCTCGATCCTCAGTCGCGTCGCTCGCCAGGAATGGGTGCCTCTCGAGCCGGAGAACTTCCCATACAGCAGGCCGAGTAGAGTCAGGGCGAGCCTGGGAAACCAGACTCTTTCCAGCAGGTGCACATAGAAGTGCCCGCTGGCCGGCTCGTAAGGCGAGTCGTAGCTGAGCGAGCCGGTGAAATGGGGGTTCTTAACGATACCCAGATTCTTTACCGGCACGTGGACGGTGTCCTTTTCGTCGAGGGTGATCGTCATGATTCGGCTGTGATAGTTGATCACCGTTCGCAGAGCGGCGTAGACCATCCCCACCGAGGGCACAAGCTTTTTCAGGGTCCGAAGCAAGCCGTTGGGGTTGTTGAAGAATCGATTGGCTTCCGCCGTCGTACCAACGCTGGCATTGATGAGCCAGCGTCGACTTCTCAGCTCGCCTTCCTCGTTCCTGTAGGTGAGCATGCCGATGTCGTGCGCCGCCGTGGACAAGAAGTCGAGCTTGAAGGGCACGCCGTCGATCTGCCGCTCAGCTGTGATCGGCTTATGAAAGTCGTTGCTCGAGCCGAGCCCGATTGCACCCAGCTTGATCGTCTCCATGGCGCCGCGCGGGGCGCTGGCCAGGATGCTGGTCATGACCAGGTTGACGGTCCCGTCACCGCCCGCCGCGATGAACTCACGTTCGCCTTCACTCATGGCGCGAGCTACGTGGTCCCGCACCGCATCGGGCCCCCCCGCCGCGATCAACGTGTACGGGCCCACGAGCTCACGCACCTTCGACTCTATCTTCTTCCACTTGTCGAGCGCCGTTCCAGCGCCGGCCTTGGGATTCAGGATCACGATCATTTCGACCTCACT
>JBDHAI010000147.1:0-15567 GCA_039588155.1 Gemmatimonadota bacterium
AAACCGTAGCCGCTCTTGACCTCCACCGTGGTCGTGCCGTGCTGGAGGATGCTCCGGAGCCTGGGAAGCGTCAGCTCCACCAACTCCTGCTCCGAGCGCTGACGCAGGTCGGCGACCGATGCGTTGATCCCGCCGCCCCTCTTGGCGATCTCCATGTACGGCACGCCCGCGCAACGCAGTTCGTACTCATCCAATCGCCAGCGTCCGAACACCGCATGTGTATGAGAGTCGACGAGACCCGGAGTCACAACGTGACCGGTAAGGTCGATGTGCGCGACTTGCGAAAAGCGTGAGGCGAGCTCGTCTCGGGTTCCCACAGCCTCGATTCGACCGCCGAAGACCGCCACCGCACCGTTCTCGATGAGCCCGATCCGACTCATCTCGGCACCGCGACGAGCAGCGAGTCCTCCGGGGCACGTCAGGACTTGCGAAGCCTCGATAACGAACTTGTCAGAATCAGGCATCGGCCATGGGGATCTTGATCTCGTGTCGCCGCGCGGCGGCGAGAGCGTCCGCGTAGCCCGCGTCCGCGTGGCGGGCCACCCCGATCCCGGGGTCGTTCGTCAGCACTCGCTCCAATCTGCGAGCCGCCTCCGGCGTCCCGTCCGCCACGATCACCTGGCCCGCGTGCAGCGAGTCGCCGATACCGACGCCACCGCCGTGATGAAAGCTCACCCACGAGGCACCGCTTGCCACGTTCAACATCGCATTGAGTATGGGCCAGTCGGCGATCGCGTCGCTACCATCCCTCATCGCTTCAGTCTCGCGGAAGGGGCTGGCCACCGAGCCCGTATCGAGATGATCGCGCCCGATGACGATCGGCGCTTGAACCGAGCCGCTCGCCACCAGCTCGTTGATCGCCAATCCAAACTTCGCTCGCTCGCCCTGCCCCAACCAGCAGATGCGCGACGGAAGCCCCTGGAACTCGACCCTTTCGCCGGCCAGGCGAATCCAGCGGTTCAAGGCCTCGTCCTCCGGGAAGAGCTCGAGCACGAGTTCGTCGGTACGGTGGATGTCCGAGGCCTCACCCGAAAGAGCCACCCAGCGAAATGGACCCTTCCCCTCGCAAAACAGAGGCCGGATGTACGCCGGCACGAAGCCCGGAAAATCGAACGCGTCCCCAACACCGGCGTCCCTGGCCTGCGCTCTGATGTTGTTGCCGTAATCGAACACCACGGAGCCCTGTCGGAGCAGATCCAGCATCCCCCGAACGTGCTCCGCCATCGAAGCCATCGACCGCTCGATGTACTCGTCCGGGTCGCTCTGCCTGAGGTCGGCGGCTTCCTCCAAGCTGAGACCCTGGGGCACATAACCGTTGAGCGCATCGTGCGCGCTGGTCTGATCGGTCACCAGATCCGGCGCTATGCCGCGCCGCGCGATTTCCGGGACCACATCGGCGCAATTCGCTACCAGGCCGACTGAGAGTGGATCACCGCGCTCTCTGGCACCGAGTACCCAATCGAGAGCTTCGTCCAGATCGTCCGTCATCCGGTCCACATAGCGGGTCTCGAGCCGCCGGGCGATCCGGGCGGGATCCACCTCGACACACAGGCAGGCACCCCCGTTCATCGTTGCCGCGAGCGGCTGCGCCCCTCCCATGCCTCCCAGGCCGCCCGTCAGCACCAGGCGACCGCTGAGCGACCCACCGAAATGCTGGCGCGCAGCCTCTGCGAACGTCTCGTAGGTTCCTTGCAGAATCCCCTGTGTGCCGATGTAGATCCAGGAGCCGGCCGTCATCTGCCCGTACATGATCAGGCCCTTGCGCTCCAGGTCCCTGAAGTAATCCCAGTTGGCCCAACGACCCACGAGATTGGCATTGGCGATCAGCACACGCGGCGCGTCCGGGTGGGTTCGAAACACGCCTACGGGCTTGCCACTTTGAACCAGAAGCGTCTCCTCGTCGCCCAGTTCGCGAAGCGATCGCACTATCGCGTCGAACGCTTCCCACGAACGCGCAGCCTTGCCCGACCCGCCGTAGATGATCAACTCGTCCGGCTTCTCGGCCACCGCCGGGTCGAGGTTGTTCATCAACATCCGCAGAGCCGCTTCTTGCAGCCAACCCCTGCACGACATACTTGTGCCGCGCGGCGCTCGCACGGTGCGCGGCGTACCGATCACCGTCGACATCTTCTCCTCCCGTCCGAGTATTTGCGCGCGGTCCGAGCTCGGCGATACCGGACCGGCGGTCGGGTCAAAAGCTTTCCTGCCGGTAGTCGAACTTGACGTCTCGCAAGTCGTTTAGATTCACTTGGAAGTTGAATACGAAATTTCCATTCGAGGCCTTCAAGAACCCAAACGTGGCCGACCAGCGGTGCAGATCGCGCCGTAGGGTCAACACTTGATCCACGAAAGTGCCTTCTTCTATATCGTACTGAGTTCGCCAAGTGAGTGTCCAGTTGTCCGTCGGACTGAACCCAAAGTTCGCGCGGATCGACTGGCGAACCGGTCGCGGCTCTTGTCCCAAGACCGGCCGCTGCTTCAGTAGACTATAATCCAAACTCAGGCTCCAAGGCCGGCGCATACCCGAGTCCCCACGAGGGTCCTCCTCCTCGAACACCCGGCGTTCGACCTCCAAATCTTCGAGGTTCTCCCCTTCCGGCACGATACCGGGCTGCCGACCCACACCGGTGGAAGGCGCTCCGAATAGACCGGCCAGCGTTCGCTCTCCCAGAGAGAATGAGAGGTTCACCTGGGTCAGGTAGGGTTTGAAGATGCGCCCGTTCGCCCGCTCTTCGAATAGATCGTGATCCAATCTCAGCGTCAGCCCTCTCAGCAGATCCGAGGTCACGGAATTCGACACCTGCTCCGTGATCAGTTCCTTCTCCACGAAATCGTACGCCAAAGTCGAGGTGCGGATCGCCAACAGCGTCAGTTTCTGACTCTCCGCCGGCCCGCGGCTCTCGGTCGTATCCGTGGCGGCCTCTTCCTCTAACTTCTTACGCGGCTTGCGCTTAGCTTCGAACGTCTGCGTGAAGGTCACGCTCAACTGGTGGCGTTCACCCGCCGCCGCCGGATTGAACCCGCGGATGCCCTCGAATTCCGGTCCCACCTCGACCGCGGGGCTGTAGATCCAACTGAAAGAGGGCGCGAACTTGTGGCGAATCCGTTCCAACGGTCCGAAGCCGGGGAAGAACCCGTAGACGTCGGCATTCAAGGTGGCGCTGGCCGACAAGCGCGTCGGCGCGGCGAGGAAATCCAAGCCGGTATCGTTCGACCGGAAGAACGATCCGTCGAGGCTAAGCGCCGGCGTGAGCGTCGTCGAGCCGACGAGCCGCTGCTGGTAACCGAAGGAAGTCCGCCAGTTGAGCGTCCCTTGTATGATCTGGTCGCCGAGGAAGACGGTGATCGGACCGGAGAGCGAATCGACCGGCTCCACTGTCACCGTGTCGGGGGCATCGGTCACCTGCTCAGCATAGGTCCCACTGGAATTCCAGCGCAAGTTGCCCAGGGTCAAGTTGGAGGTCAGCCCCAAGTTCGTTACGGATCGATTGGGTATGAACGTTGTGTCCGCGGTAATTGAGTCGGTATTGAGGGTGATGATCGACGGTGTCTCCACCAGCGTTCGGGTGAGATTAGTGCTCCCTGTCCAGGTCAGACCGTGATACCAACGCGCGTCCAGCGGCGATCGAGCCCGCGTCAGAACCAGCGGCGTGAGAGTGATGGAGAACTGCGGCAATGTCGTCGTCGTCGCCTCGCCGCCCGCGATCGGCTGTACCCTCTGCCCGCTCAAGTTGAGGTTCCCCCAATTGAACCGTCGAGTCAGGCCGACATTCGAGCGAATGGTCTGAGTCAAGCGTTCCGGATTGAATTCCGCCTCCCTTTGAAACTCCTGGCTCGAGACGAATCTCACCGACGCTCTAAGATCAGTGCGCTCGCCGAATCGTTGCCTGTGGTCCCAGGTTGCCGAGACCTCACTCCCACCGTCCGGCAGCCAGAAACGCGAATACCCGATCCGACCATCGAGGAATCTGTTGACCCAGCGGTATTGGTAAAAGCCGTCGAAGCGAGTCCAGGTTCCGCTCCACCAGTCCATGCTCGCCTGCAGATCCATGTAATCGTTCATCGCCCAGAAGTAGCCGACGTTCGAGATGTGCCTGTTGTAACCGCTCTGATTGCGAACGATGTCATTGACGCCGAAGCGCAGAGACAAGAGGCCACTGTGGCGACCGCTGCGAATGTCTTGAGCGATGAACGGGAACCAGAACACGGGAACGTTGCCGAAATAGACGCGCACGGGCCAGGCGACAACGATGTTGTTGAAGATGAGCTTCATCTTGTCCGATTCGAAGCGGTAGTGCGGCTCCGGAAGCTCGCAGGACGTGAAGAAACCCGATTCGACCCACAACGTATCACTACCTTCGAGCGTGAAGTTTCCCTCGACGTTCCATATCTCCCACTGGGTGCGAGCCCCTATCACGGTTCCTAGCTTGCGCTCCGTATGGTAGTAGAGCGGCCCCTCTTCGCTCGTCACCTCCTCGCCGCTCGCGTTGACCAACTTCGCTTGGCCGTATCCAATGATGAACTTGGTCGAATCGTACACTACAGAGTCGGCTTCCAACCGTTCGCCGGCCCTGTCGATCTTCGCTCGCTGCCTTATGTGTAGCGATTTGTTCTTTGTCGAAAACTGCAGGGTGTCGCCTCGGTACACCACCGGCCGATAGCCCGTACGCTCCATCAGCGCCTTCATGATCGAGTCGGGATCTGGGAAGGGCTCTCCCATGGCCGACGCGGAGTCCGCGGCCAGCGAGTCCGCCGCCGCCGCACTGTCCGCCGGCGTCGGACGCCGCGTACGAACCCGGCCGCGTGACGGCCTGGTGCGCTGCACTTGGGCCGTGTCTTGCGGCGCGACGCTCACGCGAGTTGCGCCGGACGACAAAGCATCCGCCCACAGGTCGGCGCTGGACGTGAGTATGCAGGCCAGCCCGGCCCCTACGAGCGCGATCAGCGCTCGTCGCCAGGCGCTATCAGTCGGCGATCGCCTGCGAACTCTGCCCGGCGAGATGCCGGCGGTCCACCACGGCGACAAGAAGTATTGAAACCTCATACAGCAGTATGAGCGGCCCCATCATCAACAACATCGTCAGAACGTCGGCGGGGGTGAGAATAGCCGATACGATTGCAACGCCGACAATCGCGTGGCGACGAAAGCGTCGCAGCGTATTTGCTGTGATCAAGCCGAGAACGGCGAGCAGTAAAGACACAAGTGGCAGCTCGAAAATCACTCCAAAAGCAAGTATCAGTCGAGTGGCGAACTTTAGGTACTCCCCAATGGTGATGATCGGCGCCAGAGATTCTGTCTGGAAACCGAGGAGAAAGCGCAGGCCCAGAGGCAGTACCAAGAAGTAGGCCATCGCGACACCGAGCAAGAACAGCACGAACCCACCGATCATCGCGGGGATGGCTACCTTCTTTTCCCGCTCGAAGAGCGCTGGAGACATGAACGCCCAGACGTGGTAGATAATGATCGGCAAGGCGAGTATGACACCGATGACGAAAGAGAGCTTGAGGGTGACCGACATCGGCTCCGTCGGGCTCGTGAAGAGAAGCTCCCCACTCGGAACGGGTGAAGTGAAGTCCGGCGAGGCGCTCAGGGCCTCGACGGCGGCGACGAAAGGAAGCTTCAACAGGCCTATGATGTCGAATTGAGTGACCAGGAAGAACCCAACCACCGACAGCACAAGCACCGACGAACCCACCCAGATCAGGCGTGCGCGTAACTCATCGAGATGCTCGAGGAAAGGCATTTCAGCGGAACCCTCGGCCCGCTTCACGACTCGCTCCTCCTGTCTTTTCGGCCTTTTGCCGGCCGGTCCTCGGACAAGGCCGACTCCAGAAAGTCGAGCTGCGCCGCGTCATACTCCCCACGCTCGGCCAGCTCCCGTATAGCTTCTAGGTACTCCTCAGGGTCCTGGAAGTTCGTATAGACAGATGCGAACCGGACGTAGGCGACCTGGTCCAGGTCACGGAGTGAGTCCATCACCTGCTCACCGATCTGCCAGCTCTCGACCTCGCCGGACTCACTGCGCTGGAGGCTCTCCTCGATATCGTCGGCGATAGCCTCAATCTGCTGCAGCGTAATCGGGCGCTTGGTGCAGGCGAACTGTATTCCACGTATTAGCTTGTTCCGCTCGTATGGCTCGAAACTACCGTCACGTTTCTTGACCGACAGCGGACGCTCTTCCACCACTTCATAGGTCGTAAAGCGCTCTCTACACTGCTGGCATTCGCGCCGGCGTCGAACGGCGCGACCTTCACGACTCGTACGCGAGTCGATCACTTTGTTCTTGGTGTGACCGCAGTAGGGACAGCGCATTAGGTAGGAACCGTTACCCGGCGAAGGCCGAGCATGCCGTCAACGACAGTTCAGCCGCTCAGCCTGATCGCGGGCCAGCCGAGACTCGTCACTGCGAGGATAGCCGGCCAGTATACTTTGAAACTTTTGACACGCACTGTCGAGGTTGCCCCTTTCCTCCTGCAATAGCCCAGCCTTGTAGAGCGCCCTCGGCGCTACCCCCGAGTTCGGGTAGAGCTCCACGACGCGGTTGTACTCTCGTATCGCCAGCTCCAGGGTGCCTTCCTCCCTGTACGTCTCGGCCAAATAGTACTGAGCGTCGGGAGCCAGCTCGCCGGCCGGGTAGGAGACGCCGGAACTGATCGATCGCCGCCGCATAAAGGGCGCCGGCGTTTCCGCTGGCGCCCTCCCGTGCCGTGTCGTCCGCGAAGCCGACACTGTCGGCCGGACCCGGGAGAAACTCCCGATCGGCCTGCCGTTGCTCCATGCGCCCTCGCAGGCTCTGCAGTACGACCTGACTCTGGCCGAGCAGCTCCTGAATCTCAACCAGCTGGCGCTCCATATCATCCATCTGGCGAAGCAGATCGCCACGCACCGTCATCACCAAGGCGCCCTGGTTCTCGAGCGCCCGGGACACGGACTCCTCCAACGCGGCAACCGTAGCCCAGACCGAGTCTTGCCGGACTCGGACGGCCGTGAGCTCCGCACTGAGGTTGTCCACATCCTTCTTGGTGGCGCAAGCGCCGGCGGCGAGGGCAATCAAGAGAAGCGGCCCTGCAGCACGAACCTTCATGCGGCTCAACCTTTTCCTATCAGTCGCTAGTTTCCTGCCCCGAGGCGTCCGGGGTTCGTCACGTCGAACTGGGCGCGCCGATTCTGTCCCCACGCATCCTCGTTTTGCGCGTTGACCAGAGGACGCTCCTCCCCATAGCTGATCGTCGAGAAGCGGCTCGTCTGAACACCGTAGCTAGCCAGGTAACGACGCACGGCCTCAGCACGACGCTGGCCCAGAGCGAGGTTGTACTCGTTGGAGCCGCGCTCGTCGCAGTGACCCTCGATGCGCAACGCGACGCCTGGGTATTCGCGTAGCACGGTGACCTTGCGCTGGAGAACCTCTTCCGCGTCGGCCCGAATGTCCGACTTGTCAAAATCGAAATGCACACGCTCGGCCAGGATCGACATCACGCGTCGGCGCTCAGCCTCGGCACGGCGCCTCGCCTCCTCCTCTTCGCGAAGTCGCCTCGCTTCGGCCTCTCGAGCCGCACGTTCCGCATCTTCCGCCGAGGTATCCACCACCTCGGGCTCGGGCTCCGGCGCCGGCTCAACTTCCGGGGTGCCTCCACCGCAAGCTGCGATGACCATCGCCAGCGCCACCGCTCCAAGCCAACCTGTACTCTTCTTCCAAGTCCTGGTCATGACCCGCTCCCCCTTTAATTGATGTTGTTTGAGCCCGCAGCAGCTTCGTTCGTGAGGTGCGAGGCTGAATCTATGCGGCCCGACCAGTCTGGCAAGCGAGTGCCCAAGCCACGAACAAGTCGGCGAATCCTACCGCTCTCTACATCCAGAATCCAAAGCCCCGTATACCCGTTTCGAGTCGAGGCGAACACGATATGGCGACCGTCGGGCGCCCAGCTAGGATCCTCGTTGCGACCCGTCTGAGTCAACTGCCGCAAACCCCTACCGCTCGGGGCCACGGTGAAGACCTGCGGAACGCCAGCGACCCAGCCGTGAAACGTGATCCGATCCGCCGTGGGTGACCAATCCGGGCCGGCGTTGTGAACACTGCGATCGTAGATATACGGTGTCAGTAGCTCGGCCGATCCGTCCGGCAGTGGTTGCACGAAGATGTGAAGCTGTCCGAGGCGATCGGAGTTGAACGCGATGCGGCTGCCGTCGGGTGAAAACGTCGGCGAGAGCGAATTCGCGTAGCGAGCATACGTCATGCGTTCGGGGCAGCAGCCGTCGATCAAGTTATACGTGAATATCTCCGTTCTTCCGTCCACCGTAGCACCAAACGCCAACCGAGAGCCATCGGGCGAGTAGGCCGGTGTCAGGTCGAGGCCCGGAAGATCGACCAGCAAGGTCGACCCTCCCGGGTTCAGGCTGAGCTCGTAGATGGCCGGATCACCGTTCTGATACGACATGTAGGCGAGCCGATCACCCGACGGCGACCATGCAGGCGATAAGGCGATCGAGCCATCGTTCGAAAGGCGCTGCGCCCGGAAACCGTCGCTATCGACCACGTAGATCTCGGATCCTCCCGGGCCTTCCGCCACGTACGCGATTTTCGTCGCGGCGATGCCGGTGCTGGTCGTGGCCCAATCCACGACCTCGTCCGCCGCCAGATGAATCGCATGCCGAAGGTCCGCATGTCCCAACGGCGGCAACTCGAAGGCCCGAACGTCCTGCAGCAAGCTGTAGACTACGTCATGCAACGATAGCCTGAGAACCGGCGCTTCGGGTGTCCCCTCGATTCCACCCAACAACAACCAGACGGCTCCCAGCTGATCCCAAAGACCGTAGTTCACCGGACCGCCGAGTGGGACATCTTCCCCTACCCGCATCACCTGGAGACGGTCGCTGTAGTCGAGATCACGCAGGACGATCGCGCGTACGCTGTCCGCCAGCTCTTGGAATTCGGCTTCCACCGCGATCGCTGGCATGACGATTCCGGGCCTGAACACGGGCTGGTAAAGGATGCCGACCCGAACGTCCGTGGGGATGCTGTCGCGCTCCGGCTCCTGCGCCCAGGCAAAGACCGGTGCCAAGGCCAGGATGAACAGCGCAAGGCTCACGACGCGTGCCACCGCGTGCCAGCGGCGAGCATTACCGCCGCCACCACCCGGCCAGCTTAGCCGATCGGCTATCGATGACATCCGTTTCATATGTCGGATCGGATCGCTCGTCCTGCTAGTAGCGGGTCGGATCGAAAAAGAACGATACGCGTAGCCGATCCGACGGATAGTCGTCGGGCAGCTGCCCAAACACCCCGCGCCTGCCTGCGGCTTCGATCGCGCCGCGCGCCTCGAGATCAAAAGCCGGATTACCCGACCGCCTCACCCATGCAACGTCCCCCACCGACCCATCCCGGAGAATCGTGAACGCGAGCTCGGCTCGCAGTTGTGCGCCGCCTGTCGGCGACCGCCAGTGTCGCTTGATCTGTAAGATAATATTCGCGAGGTACTCCGGATACGGGAAGGGCGCACCCTCCAGGCGAACCGGCAAGCCCTCGACGCCTTCCGGTGACTGTTCGGGCGGCGCGGCCGGCTTCTCCTCGATCGCCGGCTCCGGCTCTTCCTCCGGCTTCTCCTCGCTCTCCTTCTTCTCTACTTCCTCCGGCCGGGTCTCCCTCCGCGGCGTCGGGGTCGGAACCGGCTTGGTCTCCACCGGTCGAGCCTTCGGCTCTTCCTCCGGCGTGGGCCGTGGCTTGTCCGGCACCGGAACCGTCCGTACCGGAGCGGAACGCGGGGCGGCGACCAACTCCACCTGGTATACCTGGGGTGGATCGGGAAGCGACACAGGGTGTGAACGCTCAGCGAGCCCACGACCGCCCCAGTCGGGACTCCTTCTTGCGAGCCGCGTGGCTCTCCACGAACGATCAGGCGTGCCATCGCCTCAGCGTCTCCGCTGCACCTCGGGTTCGGCGACGAGCCCGACGGCATCGATCTCCGCAGCTTTCAACGCCGCAACTACCTTGAGCACGATACCGTACGCCGCGTTCTCATCGCCTTGCACGTAGACAGCCGGCGTACCTTTCTGGGTCCATACATCGCGGATCACGGCCTTGAACTCATCAAGTGTCACCTGCGCATCATCGATGTAGATCGCTCCTGCCTTATCGACCGACACCACGATGGCTTCGCTCGCCGGCAGCGGCGCCACCTCTGCTTGCGGGATCTGCACTCGCACTCCACCCTGGAGGATGGGCGCCGTGATCATGAAGATCACGAGCAACGTGAACGCGACGTCGACCAGATTGATCAGGTTGATGTCGGCCGAAAGTGGAAGCGATCGGTCCTCGTACAGCCCACCATATCGCGCCATCAGATCTTGCCCTCTCGCGCCAGCGCTCCGATGAACTCGTTCACGAAGCCCTGCAATTCACCCCCGAACAGAGCCAGGCGGCTGGCGAAGTAGTTGTACCCGATCACCGCCGGTATAGCTACAGCCAATCCCGTCACCGTCGTGATCAGAGCCTCGGCGATCCCCGGAGCCACGGCCGTTATATTAGCCGTCCCCTGGACCGAGATCCCCACGAATGCATCCATTACACCGACGACGGTGCCCATGAGCCCAAGCAGTGGACTGACCGTGGCGATGGTCGCCAGCCACGGCAGGCCGTGAGCCATGAAGTCCCGTTCGCCGACGATCTCTTTGTCCAGCACCAAGCGCAACGTCTCAACCTGCGCTGCCGAGAGGCCAGCATCCGGATTCCGCGCGCGAGGCCGAAGGCCGCGGAAGAAGTTCATGCCGTGCCGGAACACGCGAAGGTAAGGCGAGTCGGGAAGTATGATCACCGCCTTGTAGGCCTCGTCCAGATGTTGGGACTGTGCCACTTCACTCAGGAATTCCTCTTCGAGCAGGTGAACGCGGCGAAACTGAATCCACTTCCAGATGATCAACACCCAAGAGGCGATTGAGAAGACCAGCAGCACTGCCAGGATGATCTTGGTCGTGATCGTGGCGTCTGCGACCATGTCCCAGGCGTTGCTCGGCAAGGGAGTCTGCTGCATAACAGCGATCATCTCCCACCCCCCGCGATCCAGCGAAACGTCCTCGCCAACCCCTCCGAAAGCTCCACCGCGGGCTTCCAGCCCAGACTTCTCAGCTTCTCGCAGTGCAGGCAATTCCACGCAAGCTCACCAGAGCGCGCTGCGGCCCGCTCCACGGGGACCTCTTGCCCAGCAGCCTCCATCAGAGATCGAGCGAGCTCGTTGACGCTGGTTTCCACCCCGGTGCCGACATTGAACGCCCGCTCGTCGAGCTCGGACTTCTCACTGAGCAGAGCATTTGAGACGGTCATGTTGGCCGCGACGACGTCACCGACATAGACGTAGTCGCGCGTCTGTTCTCCGCTCCCGAAGATGGTGATCGGCTTACCGGCGATGATGCGGTTAGAGAAGATGGCGACCACACCGGCTTCGCCGTGCGGATCTTGACGCGGCCCGAAGACGTTCGAGTACCTAAGTGCCACGTAATCGAGCCCGTGGAGAATGCGATAGCAGCGCAGGTAGTACTCGCCTACCAACTTGCTGACGCCGTAGGGCGACTCCGGCTGCTTGGTTGCCGTCTCGGGAATGGGCCGCTCGTTAGCATTGCCGTATACGACGCCACCGGAAGAGACGAACACCACACGCTTCGCACCCCACTGCTTGGCCGCCTCCAGCAGGTTCAGTAGGCCGCCGATGTTCACATCGGCGTCTAATCTCGGCTGGGCCACCGAGACTCGCACATCTATCTGAGCGGCGTGGTGGTTGACGAGGTCAAAGCCGTTACGACTCCGAAAGAGCTCGTGCAGCTTTTCATCTCGCACGTCCAGCTCCAAGAACTCGACGCCCGCTGGGATGTTGTCGACCTTACCCGTCGAGAGGTCGTCGACTACCGTGACGTCCCAGCCTTCGGCGGAATATGCCTCAGCTACGTGCGAGCCTATGAACCCGGCGCCCCCGGTCACGAGGACGCTTCTATTCCTGCTCTTCTTCCCCAGTCCCATCCTCCTCCATCCCGAATAGGTAGCGTGCCGCTACTAGTATGTCGTGCTCACGCCCATCCTCAGCCGCGGCGCGCATACGAGCCGTCGGCTGATGAAGGACTTTCTGCAACAAATCGCGCGTTAACCGCTCAACTCTCTGGCGGTCCGATTCCGATAGATGCCCGAGCTTCGACAGGGCATGATCGAGCTCCGTCTGCCGCACTGCCTCCACGCGACCCCGCAACTGGCGAATGAAAGGTACAGCCTGCAGGCCCGAGTACCAGCGCCAGAATTTGTCCACCTCGTCCCGGATGATCGCCTCCGCCTTCGGTACCTCGGTCTGTCGCCGTTCGAAGCTCGCATCCACGATCTGCTGCAAGTCGTCGACGCTGTACAGAAAGACGTTCGGCAGCTCGCCGATCTCAGGCTCGACATCCCGCGGAATGGCGATGTCGATGACGAATAACGGCGCTTTGAGCTTCCTCGGCATCCGCCGACGGAACTCCCCGAGTGTGACCATGGCGTGAGGAGCCGCTGTCGACGTGACGACGATGTCCATCTTTGGCAGCTCATCCCAGAAATCAGAGAATGCGACCGCAGCACCGCCGTATTTCTCCGCGACCTTCTGAGCCCGCAGCATGTTGCGGCTCGCGACCATTACACTGGCTACGCCCTCGTCGACGAGACATTGGAGCGTGAGCTCTCCCATGTCGCCTGCCCCAATCACCATGCCACGCCGACCACGCAATGAGCCGAATATCTTCCTCGCCAACTCCACCGCCGCCGATGGAACGGACGCCGCACCTTCTGACAGCCGCGTTTCGCTGCGTACCCGGCCGCCCACTGAAAGCGCAGATTGAAAGAGGCGATTGAAGACGGCCCGCACCGCCTGACGCTGCCCGGTTAGACTGCGAGCCACCGCGTACGCGTCCCGCACCTGCCCCTGAATCTGGACCTCGCCCAGAACCATCGAATCGAGACCGGACGCCACGCGGTATAGGTGTTCGACTGCGTCCTTGCTCCGATTGACGTAGAGGTACCTCTCCGCCGGCTTGGGCAACTCGCCAGCCTGACGTTCAAGAGTCTTCAAGACGTGGGTAACGGCCATCTCCGAATCAGACACATGCAGGTAGAACTCGGTTCTGTTACAGGTGGAAATCAACGCCACCTCCGCCACACCCCTATTCTCGAGCACATGCGCCAGGACATCGGGCACCTCCGTCGTATCGAAGGCGAATCGCTCGCGCACTTCGATCGGTGCCGTCCGATGGTTCACGCCGACTACTGCGAAAGGCATACCTCGCCCTCGATAGAGAGAGATGCTGCGAATATCACAGCGGCAGGTTCCCGAGCAACAAACACCCTCACACCCTCCGCCTTACAGGAAGAACTGCCCCTCACCGATGATCAGTCTGGCCACGAAGTAGGCCAGAGAGATCACCCCGAAACCGGCTACGTTCCAGATCGCGGCTTGCCGACTCGTGCGACGGCCGCCGAACCGAGCCCACAAGGCCAGGAGCAATGCAGTCCAGGCGAGCAGGGCCCAGACGACCTTGGGGTCGGACCAGCGGAATCCGCCCTCAAACCGTATCGTCCACGCCCAGCCCAAGGAGATGCCCAGCGTCAGAGCCGAGAAGCCGGTCACCAAGGCCCATTCACTCAGCCTGTCCAGGGTGTTCAAAGGCGGGAAGAACTCGAAGACCGCACCGAGCTGCTTGTGCTTCAGCTCGTGGAACTGCAGAAGGTAGATCAGGGCCGCCGCGGCGGCCACGAACCAGCTCGCGTACCCCAGAAAACTCAATGAGATATGGAGGGTCAGCCAACTTCCGCGAAACGCCATCGCGGAGCCGGTGGGTTCGATGCCGACAACGATCGCCACCAGCAGCAGCAGGGCGGCCGCCGGCGCCAACAAGAAACCAACGGATCGCGCCTCCGAAGTAAGGGCAAGTCCGGCCAACGCGAGGGCGACGAGCAGGGCCAGAGCGGACAGGGACGGTCCCAGTCCCACGAGCGGAGGTTCGCCGTAGCGCGCCCAGTAGAGAGTGATCCCCACGAGGTGACTGAGCAGGCCGACGGAGGTGATGATGGCTACGGACGCACTCGCGCCACGGCGTGCCTTGGCAAACCGCACCGCGAATCGCGCTGTCGCGGTGAGATAGAGCACCGCAGCGAAAGCGTAAGCGACTACATGCATGCAGGGGGAATATATGAAACAACAAGGCAGAAACTAGGCCGGCCAGCGTCAAAGACGCTGGCCGGCCTCGCTTCTATTTCCCAGCTTTTTCGGCTTGGGATCGCTATCAGCTAGGCATTTTCCGTACCAAACGCACCGGCAGCCCTATGGCGATCGCAGCGTGGCGCTGCTCGATCACTCTGATGGTCGCCGTCTGCTCGGTGACGCGAACCACCCGACCCGTGGCAACGTGTTCCGCTGGGACTTTGTAGCCGGTCGCCGAGCGGCGATCTGGAACGAAAATCTCGAACTCATCGCCGATTTCCAGGCCCTGCGTACGGCCGACATTGATGAATCCCAGGTCCTCGATAGTTGGCACGAATTGCGCGTCGAGGAGCGCGACGAGCTCACCCGTCGGGCCCGTTCCTACCGGCTCGGCAAAGACACCCCTCTCGAGCTGGAAGCTTTCGAGCTCGAACGCCAGATTTCCAGGCGCGATGACGTCGTAGACCTGGACAACCACCGCTGTCGACACTTCCTCGTGCACGGCCGCAATCGTCGCTATCCCCGTCGGACGCACGATGTACCCATAGGGTTTGACCTGTTGCTCGACTCGCGTCAACAGGAAGCGGTCTCCTGCCTGCGGCGGCTCGCCGTCGGGATGGCTCACATAGATCCGCTCGTACCGCGCCGGCGTGTCCGCTTCCTTCGCCGGCACGTTCAAGGGGACGGCGTACTCGATAACCTCGCCTCGTGGGCCGATCTCGCTGAGCCGAAGCAGCATGGCGCTTCGATAGAAATCCCACTCCGTCACCGCGATCGGATCGAGCGGTGGACTGGGCTGATAGATAAGCGTCTGCCGCGTGATCTCGCGGGCGGCAAAGATCGACGTTGCCCCCTGCAGCTCCGGTGGCGGCCCTTCGACCTCCATCTCCGGAACCTCCGCGACCACCTCTTCCTCGCCTGGCACCCTCACCTCGCCCGGTTCCGGCTCGACCGGTGCACGAACCTCACCCGGTCCGGGTAGGACAAGCTCCTCGGTCGGGTAGATCCAATGCGGATCTTCCACCACGACCGTATTCAGGCGGTAGATCTCCGGCCACAGGAAGGGATCGCTGAGGTAGAAGTTCGCCAAATCCCACAGCGTGTCACCTCCACGCACGGTATGCACACGACGACCCTCTTGGGCCGCCTGTGTGGCCTGCTGATCTTGCTGCCTCTCTTGAGCTTGAAGGGGGAGGGCTTCAGGCAGTAATACCGCGATGAGTATCGCGGCAAAGGACAAGAGGTGCTTAGAAGGGCAAGTCGTCACCCTCCTCCAGCGATTCCGCCGGGAAATCTCCATACTCCTCACCCCCATAGGTCGGAGCCTTCTGGTACTCCAAGGCTCCCTCTCCGCGGCCACCCAAC
>JBDHAI010000148.1:0-6579 GCA_039588155.1 Gemmatimonadota bacterium
AGCGCCGGAGCCGTGGCCAGCGGCGTCGTGCTGGTCGCAGGTCGCGCCGTCCTGCGCCGGCTGCTGGGTTCCAGGCAGGGAATCCTCAGCTGGGCGGCGATGGCGGTGGCTCTGCCCATCGGTCTCTGGCTGCTGGCTGGAAGCCGTGAAGAAGATCTGGAGCCGGTAGCGGCGGAGGACAGGCCGCAGCTCGATGCAAGGGAAACCACGATCATACCGGAGGCTTAGAGCAACGATGGCGGACGAGAAAGCGCTGGCCCCGCGGAGCGAAGATTTCTCCGCTTGGTACAACGGAGTCGTACAACGGGCGCAGCTCGCCGGCTATTCTCCAGTGCGGGGTTGCATGGTGATTCGGCCTCACGGCTACGCGATCTGGGAACTGATGCAGTCAGCGCTCGACGGGATGTTCAAAGCGACGGGTCACCAGAACGCCTACTTCCCCCTGTTCATACCCGAGAGTTTTCTCAAGAAAGAAGCGGAGCATGTCGAGGGGTTCGCGCCCGAGACGGCCGTGGTGACCCATGGCGGTGGCAAAGAGCTGGAAGAGCCGCTGGTCGTTCGGCCGACCTCCGAAGCGATTATCTGGCCCATCATGGCCGATTGGATACAGAGCTACCGTGACTTACCGATGTTGATCAACCAGTGGGCCAACGTCGTTCGCTGGGAGATGCGGACGCGTCCCTTCCTGCGAACGCTGGAATTCCTCTGGCAAGAGGGCCACACAGCCCACGCCAGCGAGGAAGAAGCTCAGGTCGAAACGCTGCTCATTCTCGGTATCTACCGGAAGTTCATGGAAGAATGGATGGCCATGCCGCCGCTGACGGGGGTGAAGGCGGAGTGGGACAAGTTCGCCGGAGCCGTGAGGACCTACGCCTGCGAGGCGTTGATGCAAGACAACTGGGCGCTACAAGCGGGTACGTCGCACCACTTAGGTCAGAACTTCGCCCGCGCCTTCGATGTGACCTATCAGACCGAGGGCGGCGAGCATGAATACGTGTGGAGCACGTCCTGGGGCGTGTCCACTCGGCTGGTGGGCGGTCTGGTCATGTCCCACAGCGATGACGTTGGCCTTATTCTGCCGCCAAAGCTGGCTCCGATACAGATCGTCATCGTGCCCATTTGGAAGTCGGATGACGAGCGCGTCCAGGTCCTGGAAGCATCTAAGCGTGTAGAACAGGCGCTCGCAGACCGAACGCGGGTCAGATTAGATGACCGCGACACTCTAAACCCGGGTGCGAAGTACTACGAGTGGGAAGGCAAGGGCGTGCCGATCCGAATCGAGATCGGGCCCAAGGACCTGGCCAAGCAACAGCTGATGATCGTGCGCCGGTTCACTGCGGATGGCGATCAGCGCAAGACAGCGATGCCGGAGGCGGAGGCACTCGCCCAACTTCCGGGTCTGCTCGATCGAATGCAGCGGCAGCTGCTGGACGCCGCGGTGACACGCCGCGAGGCGAACTCCTATCGTGGCATCAGTGACTACGAGGAATTCAAGAGGATCATCGGTACGACAGGTGGTTTCGTTTATACGGGTTACTGCGGCGCCGAGGAGTGCGAGGCCCGAGTCAAGGACGATACCAAGGCGACTATCCGCGTCATCCCCGACGAGGACTTCCGCAGTGAGGCGGTTCCCGAGAAGTGCATTTGCGGCGAACGGACAGCGCATGAGGTGGTTTGGGCAAGGGCGTATTAGAAACACCAGCTGTCTACCTGTCGACATCTCAAGCGACCGCGAGATCAACGACGGTCCAGCCTCCGGCGACGATCGACTGGAAATGAGGTGAGCGCGCTGAATCTGCACGAACTCGTCGTTTACCTGGATCGCTACCTCGACCTGGCCAACGTCCCCGACTACCCCGGCGCTGCCAACGGTCTCCAAGTCGAGAACAGCGGTGCCGTCGCCAAGATCGCGGCCTGCACCGATGCCTGTCAGGCGACGATCGAGGCGTCGGTGGGCATCGGAGCCGATCTGATGCTCGTTCATCACGGCCTTTTCTGGGGCAGAGGCTTGGAGCCGCTGACCGACCGGAGCTACAAGAGAATACGTCCGCTAATCTCAAACGACATCGCCGTCTACTCGGCGCATCTCCCGCTCGACCTTCATTCCGAGGTCGGTAACAACGTCCAGTTGGCGGGCGGTATCGATCTGAGCGTCAGCGGACGGTTTGCGGAGTTCGAGGGATGTGCGATTGGCGTCTGGGGTGAGCTGGAGCTCTCACGCGAAGAGCTGACGCGCCGGCTCGCGGATCTTCTGGGCCGCGATCCCTTCCTCATCCCCGCCGGTCCCGATACGACGCGGCGTGTCGGCGTGGTCACGGGAGGCGCCGGCGCTCACATTCGGGACGCCCGCGACGCGGGCTTGGACACCTTCATCACCGGCGAAGGCCAGCACTATACGTACTTCGACGCTGACGAGTGGGGGCTCAACGTTTACTACGCTGGGCACTACGCTACGGAGACGCTTGGGGTCAAAGCCCTCGCCCGACATTTGGGTGAAGAGTTCGGGCTCGATTGGGAGTTCATCGACAACCCGACAGGTCTCTAGGGCTATGTTCAGTGAGAAGGTGGAAGGTACACGCTAACCACTCATCACTCACGACCACCCCCGACGGCTGCACTGTCCGCCAGCGTCGTCGAGTCAGGCTCCGGATTCCGCAGCCTCATCTCGATCTCCATCCACACGTTGGCCAGGTACTCCGTATCGTTGTCGTAGTAGCGCGCATACTTCAGTAAGTCGTCCTCACTGATGCCGCGGCGCTCCAGGATTTCCTTCGCGGCTTCCGCAGCATCCAGCTCGTTCCCCGCCTCATCGCTGGCGCGCAGGATCTCGACGTACGTGTCGACGTAGTCCTGCCGGCTGATGGGCGGGTGACCCTGCGGCCCACCGCAGGCCGCCAACAACAAAAAGGTGCCCAGGGCCAAGCTGGCCCCGAGCACCTTGGTGTCGGTGAGCGTTCCGGTCGGGCGCGGCGCTAAAGCGCCTTCGCCTCGGCGTTGGAGAAGCGATAAAAGAACCATAGCACCAACGGGAACACGAGAAGTCCGAGAATGCCCTGAACGGCGGGGCTGCTGACCAGCGTGGGCATGGAGAAGTTCAAAACGATCAGGGCCGCGATCAGCACCCCCATCAGCGCCTCGCCGGCGACGAAGCCTGATGCGACCAGTATCCCGGTATTTCCGGCTCGCGCCAATTGGGCGTCGGAGTATTTCTTGCGGGCCAGAATCCCATCGACGATCCACTTTATCACCCCACCGACGAAGATTGCGAAGGTGCTGTAGATCGGCAGGTACATGCCGACCGCAACCAGCATCGGCGATGGCGCACCCACTAGAATCAGCATGACGCCGAACAGCATGCCTGCCAGGAAGAGCGGCCAGACCATCTCGCCGCCGACGATCCCCTGGCTCACCAGTGCCATGAGACCTGCCTGCGGCGCCGGGAGGGCCGTGGCGGGATCGGCACCAGGCGCGCCGGCGAACCCGTAGGCTTGCCCCAGCAGCCAGAGTGCGACGGCCAGGGCGGGAGCGGCGAATACGACCGCGATCAGCTCACCTTTCTCCATAGACGCAGGCGTTCCACCCAGTATGTGGCCCACCTTCAGGTCCTGCATCATGTCGCCGGCGATGCCCATCGCGCAGCAGACCACCGCCGCCACACCGAGCACCGCCATCACGCCCTGGTCTCCCGTGAGGCCGATGGCCACCATGAGGAGTGCAGCGAGGATGAGCGTGGTGAGAGTCAGTCCGCTGATCGGGTTATTGCTGCTGCCGATGACACCGACGAGGTAGCCGGCGACGGCCGCGAAGAGTATGCCCGCAACGACCATTACGATGGCGGCCACTATCGAGCCACCGAAGCTCTTGCTGAAGTAGTAGTAGAGAATGGTGATGGGAACGAGCAGGCCGATGATCCCAAAGACGATCCAGCGGTAACGGAGGTCTTGCTCGAGCCGGTTTTCCGCTTCCACCGCCTTCACCTGCTTCACGTCGGCCAGGACTCGTCCGAGGCCCGTGAGTAGGCTTGTCCGCATGCTCCAGAGTGTCCAAACTGCGCCGACGACCATGGTGCCCACGGCGAGTGGGCGCACCATCGTCTGCCATACGACGTTCACCGCCACGAAACTCCAACCCTGCTGGTCAGCGAGGACGAGCAAATCGCGATTCACGAACGCCATCACCGGTGCCAGGCACCACCAACCGAGCACGCCGCCGGCAAACACGATGGCTGCCAGTCGCGGCCCGATGATGTACCCGACGCCGAGCAGGGCCGGCGAGGCCGAGGGCGTCGAGAGGAAGACGCCGCCGCTGTAGGTCTGCGTGAGATTACCGCCGGCGATACGCGCCGTGCCCCAAGACCAAAACGTCGTCACGTTGGCGGCCAGCACTCGCAAGCCCGACGCATTCTTGATCAGCTCGATCAATGCGGCCGTCAAGCCCGCCACCACGAGGTACTTACCGCCCGTCGCACCCTTTTGACCTGCTTTGTGAATCTCACTCGCGGCGACCGACTCGGGGAAGGGGAGCCCGGCGTCCTCGACCAACGTGCGGCGCAAGATGATCACGAAGAAGACGCCCAGCATACCGCCGATCGCCATGATGACCATCGAGAGGCCGATTTGCACATCGTCCCACACACCGGCGATGACGAAGGCGGGAATCGTGAAGATCGCGCCGGCCACCAGTGCCTCTCCCACAGAGGCAGTGGTTCGCGAGAGGTTCTCTTCCAGGATCGTCCCGCCAACCGGCCGAAGCATCGCCATGGCCACGACGGCGGCCGGGAACGTCGCCGCGATCGTCAAGCCCGCCACCATGCCGATGTACGCGTTGGCTGCGCCCAGTACGACCGCCATCACCACCCCGAGCAGCACGGCCCGTAAGGTGAACTCCTTCATGCGAGTGTCAGCGGGTACGTAGGGCTCGTACGGTTTTGGGTCCATCCAGGGCCTCCTCGAGGTCTTTGAATTCCAGTCGAGTCAGTGGCACCGGCTGGCGCCGACCCGCGTTCGCTGCTGACAGGGTGTGGAACGGAGGTTCAGTGGAGCCGGCGACAGCCTAGGGCGCCACCCGCAGCCTGTCAAGCGTTGGCGTTGACTCTACCGACTACCGGGTCCTGAACAAGCCGTCGTACTTCTGGGGTCCGCCAGTCTCCCACGGCCTGTAGGAGTTGCAGAAATCGATACGCTCACCGAGCGGCGGATGCGTGGCTCGCCAGAGCTTGTACAGCGCGCCAGGTCTGGGGTTGCCGAGATTCTCCGTTTGTAGCTTCACGAAGGCCATAGCGCCCCCACGGTTGTCGCGGGTGATCTCGAGCCCGAAGCGATCGGATTCGTGCTCCATGTAGCGCGTGAAGCCGAATCCCACGGGTTGCAGGATGAGCGTGAAGGCGTTGATCAGCAGGATCAACAGCGGGAGCGACGCGATATCTGCGAGTTCAGCGAACTTGAAGCGCGCGGCGTAACGATCGATCAAGCCGCCGGCCGTGCGGTAGACCAAGTAGAGGGCCACGAGTATGAGCAACGAGAAGAACAAGATCCCCTTGATTGCGTGCTTGAGCACGTAGTGCCCCATCTCGTGTCCCATGACGAAGAGGAGCTCGTCCTCCTCCAGTTTCGTGACGATAGTGTCCCAGAGCACGATCCGCTTCGTGCCCAGGAATCCACTCACATAGGCGTTTACGGCTTCCGTGTCCACGCTCTTGTTGACCTCGTAGACGCGCCCACCGTGGATTCCGGCGCGTTCAGCTAGCTCGAGGATCTTCTCCTCGAGCTGCTCGTCCTGCATGGGGCCGAAGTCGTTGAAGAGCGGATCGATCCAGACGGGGCTGACCAGAAGCGTGAAGAAGAGAAACGGGACGGACACGAGACTCGTGTAGAGCCACCAGCGGCGCGGGCTCTTCTTGATCAACAGATAGGGCACCCAGAGAAACAGTACACCCATCACCATGCCGACGCTGAGTGATTTGATCGAATCGCCGAACCACTTGGCGAAGGTCTGGTTCGACAGGCCGTAGGCATGCTGGCGCAAGAAGCCCTGGTAGTAGCTCAACGGAAGATCGATCACGAAGTTGATTGCCAGGTAGATGATGAAGTAGGCGCCGATCACAAGAAACCACTTGCGTCCGACCCACTTAGCCCAGTCGCGGATACGAGCCGAGAATCCAGTGAACAAGAACAGAGCCGGGATCAACAGACCCCAGATCACGTTGACGAACCAGAGAAAGTTACCGCTCCGGTAGTAGCGCATCGCCCGCTCGCTGGGCTCCGGTACGGAGACGGGGCTCGATTCGGCGATCTGTTCGACGGCGGCCTCCTGCAGCAGGACGGAGTCCTGAGGTACGCTGCCTGCTGCCTCGCGCGCTGGGAGATCGGGGACGAGCATGGCGAAGAGGGCGGTGAAAAGGACCAGAGTCCGCATGGCATCCCCCTGGGGAGTGCGGGCATATTCTCAATGCTTGGAACTGGCGCGGAGCCCGGGAACGAACGTTAGGCCGCGGAGTGTCGAGGCGCCAGCAGCCGTCTGTCCCGGCGCGGCAGTTGCATACTAGATTGCCATCTTGGACGCCAGAGCCGGTAGTGTGCT